>JAATFK010000715.1 GCA_015655225.1 Solirubrobacterales bacterium
GCTGCGCGCGGCGGCGGTCGCCTGAGGAGGTCTCAGCCGCCGGTCGCGACCGGCAGGTCGTGGTTGCTCCACTGCGACCACGAGCCGGGGTAGAGCGCGGCGTCGACGCCGGCGATCGCGAGCGCGGCGAGCTCGTGCGCGGCGGTCACGCCGGAGCCGCAGGAGACGGCGACCGGCGCCTCGCCGGCGGCGCTCACGCCGAGCGCGGCGAACCGCGCGCGCAGCCGCTCGGCAGGGAGGAAGCGACCGTCGTCGTCGAGGTTCTCCGTGGTCGGCGCGCTGACCGAGCCGGGGATGTGCCCGGCCTTCGGATCGACCGGCTCGACCTCGCCGCGGTAGCGCTCGCCGGCGCGGGCGTCGAGCAGGACGCCGGACGCGGCGACGCCGGCCACCTCGTCGAGCGCGAGGGTCGGCAGCGAGCCGGCGTGCACGGTGACGTCGCCGGCGGTCGGCACGACCTCGCCGGTCTCCAGCGGGTGCCCGGCCGCGACCCACGCCGGCAGCGCGCCGTCGAGCAGCCGCACGTCCCGCAGTCCGGCCCAGCGCAGCAGCCACCACGCGCGGGCGGCGGCGAGGTTGCCGGCGCCGTCGTAGGCGACGACGAGCGTGTCCTCGCCGATCCCCCAGCGGCGGGCAGACGCCTGCAGCGCCTCGGGGGCGGGCAGCGGATGGCGTCCGTCGGTCGGGGCGCCGTGCGCCGCCAGCTCGCTGTCGAGGTCGACGTAGACGGCCCCGGGCACGTGGCCTCTCAGGTACTCGCCGTGCCCGGGCGGGCCGCCGAGCGCCCAGCGCACGTCGAGGACGACCACGTCGCCGGCGTCCGCGGCGGCCTGGCGCCGGGCCAGCTCCTCGACCGTGATCAGGACGCTCATGCGCGCGCGTCAGGCGGCGAGGCCGAGGGCGCGCGGTGACTGCCCGGCGAAGAACGCCTCGCCCGCCTCGGTCGCGGTCAGCTCGACCGCGGGATCGACGCCGCGGCGCGTCAGCATGTTGAGGCCGGCGGTCCCGACCGGCGGCAGGTCGGTGCGCGCGACGAGGCCGACGGGGTCGCCGCCGATGCTCGGCAGGAGGGCCACCCCGAGTCCGGCGCGCGCGCCCGCGAGGACGCCGTCGAGCGTGCTCGACTGACCGCGGACCGTCACGCGGCGCCCCTCCGCGCCGAGCGCGGCGAGCGCCCGCTCGCGCGGGCCGCAGGGCTCCTCGAAGGCGACCAGCGGCAGCGGCTCGTCCCCGGCGGGCGGCTCCCAGCCGGGCGCCGCGTACCAGCGCAAGGGCATGCGGCCGATCTCGCGCCCGCCCTCGTCGCCCTGCGGGGCGAGCACGAAGGCGAGGTCGACCATCCCCTTGCTGACCGCGTCGGCGAGCTGGGTCGAGCGGCCGATCTCGAAGCGCGTCGTGATGTCGGGGAAGGCGGCGTGGAGCACCCGGATCATCTCCGGCAGGACCTGCTCGGCCGAGTGCTCGCTGGAGCCGAGCACGACGACCTGCTCGGAGCGCACCTCCAGCCGTTCGAGTGCCTGGTCGTGGACGGCGAGGATCTGCCGGGCCTCGGCGAGCACGCGCTCGCCCTCCTCGGTCAGCTTCACCCCGCGCCCGTCCTTGACGAAGAGCTTGCGCTTCAGCGAGCGCTCCAGGAGGCGGATGTGCTGGCTGAGGGCCGGCTGGCTGATATGCAGGACGGCCGCGGCCTTGCTGAAGCCGCCGCACTCCGTGATCGCGACGAGGGTCCGCAGGTGGTCGAGGTCGAGAGTGGTCGCCACGCGGCAAGCCTACCAACGGATCAGCGCCGCGCCGCGCGTTTTCGCGGGCGACCGATCACCATTGCGCATCGGTGCCAATCGCCAATCTCTGTTGGACAGCCACCGTCGCCGTTCGTGAAGGTGGAGTCCATGACCACCCTTGCCACGACGCCCTCCACCGGGGCCTTCGACGAGCCCGAGGGCATGGCGCCCCGGGGCACGCTCGTCCTGCTCACCGGCCGCGGGGAGAGCGTCGCGACCTACGGGCGGTTCGGCCGACGACTCGCCGCCGACGCCTTCCGCGTTCGCGTCGTCCCGACCGACCCGGGCGACCTCGACGGCGCGCGGGCCGAGGCGCTCGCCGTGCTCGGGGCCGCGGACGACGGCCGTCCCGTCACGCTCGTCGGCTCCGACGCCGGCGCGAGCGTCGCGGCGCTGCTCGCCCGCGAGCTGGAGGTCGACGGGGTCGTGCTCGTCGGACCCGTGCTGTCCGCTCCCGAGACGGAGGTGTCGAGCTGGGAGGACGAGCTGGAGGCCCGCACGGCCTGTCCGACGCACCGCGGCGTGCTCGGCCGCGACGCGCACTTCACGCGCGGCGCCCTCGGCGAGCCGCTGCCGGCCGGGTTGCGGGAGGCGTTCGCCGCGCCGCTCGACCTGCCCACGCTCGTGGTCCACGGAACCGCGGATCCCTTCGCCTCGACCGAGGCGGTCCGCGCGCTCGTCGCGACGCTTCCGCGCGGTGCCGGCGTGCTCGTGCCGGGCGGCCGCCACGACGTCCTCAACGACGTGACCCACCGCTCCGTCGCCGCCTCCGTCGTGCTCTTCCTCGAGCAACTGCGGGGCGGCCCGGACGCCGCGCCGCTCGTCGAGCTGGTCGGCCTCGGGCAGCGGTGAGCACGGCCGCGCTGGCCGAGCTCGGCTCGCTCGTCAGCACGGTCTCGGTCGACGCGGAGGAGCGCCGCCGGGTCGCCGTCGACCGCTCCGGCACGCGCGCGTCGTCGCTGCCGGACGGCGTCGTGGTGGCCGAGCGGATCGCGGACGTCCAGGCGACGCTCGCCTGGGCGAACCGGCACCGCGTGCCGGTCGTGCCGCGCGGCGCCGGCACCGGGCTCGCCGGCGGCGCCGTGGCGACCGCCGGCAGCGTCGTGCTCGACCTGCACCGGCTCGACCGGATCGTCGCGATCGACCCGCTCGACGAGCTGGCCGAGGTCGAGGCGGGCGTGCTGACCGCCGCCGTCGACGCGGCCGCGCGCGAGCACGGGCTGTTCTACGCGCCGGATCCGGCGAGTGCCGCGATCAGCACGATCGGCGGCAACCTCGCCACGAACGCGGGCGGCATGCGCTGCGTCAAGCACGGCGTCACGCGCGACTCCGTCCTCGGGCTCGACGTCGTCCTCGCCGACGGACGCCGGGTCAGAACGGGCCGGGCGACGGTGAAGGGCGTGACCGGCTACGACCTGACGTCGCTGTTCGTCGGCTCCGAGGGAACGCTCGGCGTCGTCGTCGGGGCGACGCTCCGGCTCCGCCCCGTCCCGGCGGCGACCGCCACAGCGTCGGCCGCGTACGCGAGCGTCGAGGCCGCCGCCGACGCGTGCGCGGCGCTCACGCGCGCACGGCTGCGCCCGTCGCTGCTCGAACTGCTCGACGGCGCGACGCTCACCGTGATCGACCGCGCGCAGGGCACGCGGCTGCGGTCACGCGGGGCAGCGCTCGTGATCGTCCAGACGGATGGGCGCGAGGCCGATGGGGAGCTGGACGCCGTGCTCGACGTGCTGCGCGAGGGCGCGACCTGGTCGGCGCAGGCGAGCGACGCGGCCGAGGCGGAGGAGCTGCTCGCGGCCCGCCGGCTGGCGCTCCCCTCGATCGAGCGGTTCGGGACGGCGCTGATCGAGGACGTCTGCGTCCCGCGCTCGCGGCTGGCGGAGGCGGTCCGCGGCGTCGAGGAGATCGCCGCCCGGCTCGAGGTCGCGGTCTACACGTTCGCGCACGCGGGCGACGGCAACCTCCACCCGATCCTCGCCTACGACGGCGCCGCGGAGGCGCCGCCCGACGCGGTGGTCGAGGCGGCCGACGCGATCTTCGCGCTCGCGCTCGCGCTCGGCGGCACCGTCACCGGCGAGCACGGCATCGGCCGCCTCAAGCGCGCGTGGGCGAGACGCGAGCTGGGCGACGACGCGATCGACCTGCACCGCGCCGTGAAGGCCGCCCTCGACCCCCACGGCATCCTCAACCCGGGGGTTGGGTTCTGAGGGCGGGACTCCGCACTGCCGTCCGACCGGCCCGCGACGATGCGACTAGTGCGCTGGTGCTCCTGAGGCGGCGGATCGCGCCGTGGAACGTCGGAGCCGTGGCCTGGGTCAGCGTCTTCACCAGTACGCCGGGGTAGTGTCATGGTCGTGGGAGAAGTAAAATCCGAACGCATGTTCGATAGCCGCTCGCTTGTCAGCGCCCGTGAGACTGCCGCTGTCCTCGCACTCATGACGCGCAGATCGTTGCCATGGAACCGGCTCGCGGGCGCGATCGAGGACGAGGGCAGCGCGCTACATCTGCTCGGCCAACTCGAGGAGGAGCAGAGCCATGATCGCCTCTTCGAGATCGAGCAGAAGCGCGTCACGCTCGACGAGCTCGAGGAGCACGTCCACGCCTGGGAGAGGGAAGGCATCCGTCTCGTGACGGTCCTTGACGCCGCCTACCCGGTCAACCTCAGGATGGTGCACGATCGACCGCCGGCCCTCTTCGTACGTGGGCATCTGGACGATCGCGACGTCCGGTCGGTCGCCGTCGTCGGCACGCGCAGAGCGACACCACAGGCACTCGAGAACACCGCTGCGATCGCCAGCGATCTCGTCGCCGCCGACTACGCCATCGTCAGCGGGCTGGCAGCCGGCATCGACACCGCGGCGCACACTGCCGCACTCGATGCCGGTGGTCGGACCGTCGCGGTGATCGGCACCGGCCTGCGTCACGCGTTCCCGAAGACCAACGGCGTGCTTCAGGCACGCCTGAGCGAGGAGCATGCGGTGGTCTCGCAGTTCTGGCCTGGTCAGGAGCCGCGTCGTTGGACCTTCCCGCAGCGCAACGCGGTCATGTCCGGCTTCGCCCGTGCGACCGTCGTGATCGAGGCGTCGCACACCAGCGGCGCCCGCATGCAGGCACGGCTCGCCGTCGAGCACGGCCGGCCCGTCTTCCTGCACCGCGGCCTGCTCGAGCACAGATGGGCGCAGACCTACGAGCACCGCGCCGGCGTCTACATCATCGAGTCCGGCCGAGACGTCGTCGACCACCTCGATCGCCTCTACGCGGAGCAGCTCACGCTCGTTCGGTAAACGGTTCCGTGCTCTAGGCTCCTGGCGTGTCGCCACTCCGAGTCGACGAGGCGAGCGCCTCCTACGAGAGCGCGATGCGAAACCCGCTGGCCGCCGGCCCCGGGATCTGCGAGGTTTGCCACACATTCATCGATCCGCAGTACTCCCGCTGCTACCCCTGCATGCACCAGCACCAGTGGCTCGACGCGGTCGTGCCGATCTCCTACAGCGAGCACGGCGGTCAGCTGCATCTCGCTCTCCGCGGGTACAAGGACGGCTACTCCCCCGCCGAGCGCGGCTTTGCAACGCCACGGCTCGCAGCGATTCTGTGGTACTTCCTCGAGGCCCACGAGAGATGCGTCGCCGATGCCGTCGGCGTGGACCGCTTCGACGTCGTGACGACCGTTCCGTCGTCGACGCCCGAGCGAGATGAAGCACGCGGAAACCTTCGCTGGATCGTCTCCACCTGCGAGCCCATCAACGCCCGCTTCGAGCGAGTCCTGCGAGCAACCGGGAGAGTTCCGGAGGGGCGGGATCTCGCGATCGAGAGATACCGCAGCGAGCGTCTGCTCACGGGAGAGACGGTGCTCCTCATCGACGACACCTGGACCACCGGCGGCCACGCCCAATCAGCCGCCGCCGCTCTCAAGGCTGCTGGCGCAACCACAGTCGCGCTCGTCGTGATCGGCCGCCACGTGAAGCCGTGGTGGGTGCCCGGACCCGGTCCGGAGACCGTGGGCGAGCTGCTCGGGCTGCTGCCGAAGCCATTCGACTGGACGAGCTGCGTGCGGGAGGAGCCGACGAGCTAGACGACGCTCGGACATGGCCGCCGTCGCGGCGCGCCGGCCTAGCGGCGGGGCGGCCGCGCACGCCCCGCCCAGCCCCCCTACGCGGCGCCTCTCCTGATCGTCAGCGCCTTGTGCGAGGAGACCGTCCTGGCGCCCTTCGCCGACGGGTTGAACGTGACCGTCACCGTCGCCTTGACCTCGTTGTGCTTGATCC
>JAATFK010000323.1 GCA_015655225.1 Solirubrobacterales bacterium
AGCGTCGAGATGTGGGATCGCAACCACGCGATCCTGACGCGCGGCTACTTCCTCGTCGCGCGCGAGGCGTTCAAGCTGCTGCGGCGCCAGGGCACGGCCGGCAGCGTCGTCTTCATCGCGTCGAAGAACGCGCTGGTGGCGGGCAAGAACGCGGCCGCCTACTCGTCCGCGAAGGCGGCCGAGCTGCACCTCGCCCGCTGTCTCGCGGAGGAGGGCGGCGGCGCCGGCATCCGCGTCAACGTGGTCAACCCGGACGCGGTCCTGCAGGGCTCGAGAATCTGGGGCTCGTCGTGGCGCGAGGAGCGCGCGGCGGCGTACAACATCGACCCCGACGAGCTGGAGGCGCACTACAGGGCCCGCACGACCCTGAAGGTGAACATCCTCCCGCAGGACATCGCGCAGGCGGTGCTCCACTTCGCCTCGCCGGTCCGCTCCGGCAAGAGCACCGGCAACATCCTCAACGTGGACGGCGGCGTCCCGGCCGCCTACTCGCGCTGATCAGACTCCGTCCCGGGGCGTCGTACGAAAAGAGCCGCGCCCGATGTCTGGGCGCGGCTCCTTTCGTTCAGCGGGGAGTGGGTCAGGCGGTCGGCGCGGGGAAGCCGCCGGTCGACTCGATCGCGCGCTCCCCGTTGTCGTCGGCGGAGAGGGGCGGGAAGTCCTCGGTCAGGAGGAGGTGGAACGTCTGCGCGCGCGCCTGGTAGGCGAGCGCGGTCTTCGTGATGCTGAAGAGGCCCTGCGGCTGGCGGCCGATGATCACGATCGTGACCCAGGAGAGGATCGCGACCACG
The DNA here is from genome assembly GCA_015655225.1 of Solirubrobacterales bacterium. Lineage (GTDB taxonomy): Bacteria > Actinomycetota > Thermoleophilia > Solirubrobacterales > Solirubrobacteraceae > Conexibacter. Next base: position 792 of record JAATFK010000323.1, read on the forward strand.
CGGCTGAGGAGCATCATCAGGTACAGGACGATCACGACCGGGATCAACAGGATCGCGCGGAAGAACGTTCTGAGGCGGCTGTACTTCGGCAGCGGGCGGCCGATCACGAGCCGGATCGGATACTGGGGATCCTCGCCGCCGCCGAACGGCGGCAGCTCGTCGGTCATCAGATGCTGGAAGGCGAAGACCCGCGCGATGTTGCGCGACGCCGATGCGCTGACGTTGTAGAGACCCTCGGGGTAGCGACCGGTGACCACGATCGCGAACCAGGCGATCACGGTGCAGACGAAGGCGGCAAGACCCCAGAACGCGGCCACGATCAGCCACGGAATCGAGATCAGGCCGCGAAAGAACGTGGAAAGTCGACTCCGCTGCTCGACGTAGTCGGCCTCGTAGGCCACGGGGTACATCTGTGAGCACCTCCCGGGTGCGTTGAGAGAAGACGCCGCGGACCAGACGTTTCGAATGGCGCACAGCGGGAACTTGGTCACAGTTTCGGCAGATCGCCGCTGCCGCTTGAGTGTGATTCCGGTCTGGGTGTGCCGATCGGCACACAAACGCTCGCGTGTCGCACGCGATCCCCTGCGGGGCGGTCGATTCAGGGCGTCGCGCGGGCCGCCGCGAGGGCCTGCCGCGAGAAGGCCGCGAGCTTGAGCGAGCCCCAGCCGGTCACCGGGTCGTAGCTTCTCGACGAGGAGAAGGCACCGAGCGGCGTCCCGCCGCCGGCGTCGCTCGGCAGGATGACGCCGACGTCGTTGGAGCCGCTCGTCACGTCGTTCAGCACCGCGTGGGCGTGGGGCCCGCGCGCGAGCGAATAGATCAGCGGGTTCGCGAAGCCGAGCGGCCGCTGCCCGTGCAGGCGCGCCTCCTGGTCGGCGAGCGCGATCCCGGCCGCCGTCAGCGGGGTCGCGGCGCTCGTGCCGCCGAACGTCTGCCAGCCGCCGCTGGGCAGCGTCGCGCTGTCGCAGTCGGCCGCGGTGCAGAAGATCGCGTAGCCGGGGAGGAGGTCGGCCAGCGCGGCGACGTCCGGCACCGCGCGCGTCACGTCGTTTCCGGTGCTCGGCGTCAGGCCCGGGCCGCGCTGCCACCAGGGCCGGTCGAAGATCACGCTGAGGCCGCCGCCGGTCGCGCCCAGGGTCGCGGGAGCGTCGTTCCAGGCGACCTCGCTCGCGATCGTGTTGCGCGCGGTCAGCTGGAGGTTGGTGCCGCCGACGGCGGTCACCGACGGCAGCGCCGCCGGCACGTTGACCGCCAGCAGCGGGGGCTTCGCCTGCGGGCTGGCGCACGCCGCGCTGCCGCTGTCGCCGGAGGAGGCGAGCACGCTGATGCCGGCGCCGGCGGCGACCTCGAAGACGTCCTCCAGCGCGCGGATGCCGATCACCTCGCCGGTCAGCCCGGGCTCGCAGATCCCGAGCGAGATGGAGATCACGTTCGGACGGGTGCGCGGGTTCGCGATCGCGGCGGCGGCGGCGCCGAGCAGGCCGGCCGCCGTGCCGGGACTGGCGTAGACGTGGATGCCCCGCAGGCCAGGGGCGGCGGCGCTCAGCACCTCGAGGTCGAGCGTCGTCTCGTCGCCGGCGGCGGGGAAGCGCCGCAGCCCGACCGCATGGGCCTGGATCGGCGGGACCCGCACGCCGAAGCAGCGGCCGAAGGTCGCGACGTCGCTCGGGTTGAAGCCGTCGGTCTCCAGCACCGCGACGCGCTCACCCTCGCCCCGCAGCCCGCGGGCGTGCAGGGCGGCCTGACCGTAGGCGGTCAGGTACTGGTTCGGCGTGAAGCCGCTGAAGCCCGCGACGGTCGCGTTGCGCCCGGCGGCACAGCCGGCCGGCGTGCCGGTGCGGACGAAGCCAGAGCCGATCAGCGCTCTGAGTCTCGCTCGCTGGGCGGGGGAGATGTCGGCGCCGGAGGCGCCGCCCGTGCCCGCGGCGGCGCCGGCGCCGTAGGCGCGCGGGCGCGGCGAGGTCGAGGGTGGCGGCGCCGCGGCGGGCGTGCGCGACAGCAGCGCGACGCCGGTCACCGACCCGCGCAGCCCGGCCGGAACCGGCAGCGCGGCACCGGCGCTGGCCGCGCGGGCCACGCCGCCGCCAAGCGCCCGTCCGACCTGCGCCGCCGTCCCGCTCGCGACCACGTACGTGCCGGTCGGGCCGACCGTCGCGTGGAGCCGGCGCGCGCCGAGCCAGGCGGTCACGGCGCGCTTCGACCGCGGCGTCGCCCCGTAGCGCGCGGCGAGCCGCTCGACCGTCGCGTAGTGACGGTAGTCGGGTGACGACGGGTCGGAGACCGAGCGGACGAACCGCTGCAGCCCGGACTGCGCCCGCAGCGCCAGCAGCACCTGCTCGGTCGCGCCGCGGTCGAGGCTCTCGGCCCGGGTCGGCGCGGCCGCGCCGGCGGCGGTCGGAAGGAGCCCGGCCACCGTGGCGCCCGCCGCGACCAGCACGGCGACGCGGCGGACCGAGCGGGCGCGCCGGGGCGCGGCGCGCCGGGTCGCGATGGGGTGGGACGGGGGTGTCTGCGAGCGAGGGGCGAACATGGCCGGCGAGGCTATCCGCGCGATGCGGGGCAACGTGCCACGACCGGCCGACTGCCGAATTTGCTCAGCTTTCGCTCCCGAAAACGGTACGGCGATTGTCGGTTCGCGCGTTCAGACGGCTGCCGGCGGCGTCGCGAGGCCGGCGTCGCACAGCGCGCCGTCGCCGCTCACGAGTCGCAGCCCGCGCGACTCGGCGACCGCCGCGTAGGCGGCGTCGTACAGCGTCAGCTCGCGCACGTCGGCCAGCTCCAGGGCGCGCCGGCGCTCGGCGGGCGACGGGACCAGCGGGGGCGCCCCCGCGATCGTGAGGACCGCGGCGACGAGCCCCTCGGCGTCGTCGGCGTCGCGGCGCCAGTCGCGCAGGACGACGTTGCCGACCTCGTAGACGGTCAGGTCGAGCAGCCGCAGCTCCAGCTCGCGCCGCCGCCGGCGCTCCACGAGCACCGTGGCGGCGGCGTGGTCCGGCTCGCGCTCGGCGCGAGCCCAGGCGAGCCAGACCGAGCTGTCGAGCAGCAGGACGCTCACGTCCGGGAGAGTGCGCGACTAGAGGAGCAGCTCGCGCGCGACGACGATCGCGGCGATCAGCAGGACGATCCCGATTTCCCACAGCAGCAGCTGCCTCTCCGAGCGCCGCTCGCGCCGCAGGTCGAGCTCGGCCGCGGTCGGGGGTGCCGCCTCGGGCGGCGCCGGAAGGGACGGCGGCCGCTTCACGCGAGGTCCCCCACGGTGCCGGTCTTCTCCGTCTTCTCCCAGCGCATCTCCTTGCCCTGCAGCTCCTTCACGTAGGCGGCCGTCTGGACCGCGCAGAGCAGCGGGCCGAAGCCGACGAGGTAGAGCAGCGGCGCGACGAGGAAGCGGAGGTGACCGGACTTGTCGAGCTGCTTGATCAGCCAGGCGGCCAGCATCGAGGCCGACAGCCACACGTAGGTGAACAGCTGGATCGCCTGCGAGAGGCCCGCGTGCGGGTCGATCCCGAGGTCGCGGAGGCCGTCGGCCGCGTAGCGGTCGAAGAGCGGCGGATAGACGGCGTAGGCGATGATCAGGAGGCTGATCGCGCCCGGGAACAGCAGCCCCTCGCGCCACACGCGCCGTGCCGAGTCGCGGTCGAGCGCGAACGCCGACAGCGTGACGAACAGGTACGTCACGAGCGTGATCGCCCAGAGCGCCTTGAAGACCTCCTGCGCGAGCGTGCGGTCGACGAAGTAGAGCGCCAGCAGGCTCGCCGACGAGGTGAGCATGAAGACCGGCATCAGGAAGACCGAGAACCAGATCAGGCCGAAGCCGATGCCGCCGAGCGGGCCGCTCTCGCGCCGCAGCCAGACGTGCCGGAAGCGCAGCGTCACCTGGACGTTGCCGCGTCCCCAGCGGACCCGCTGCTTCCACAGCCCGAGCACGTCGCCGGGCTCCTCGGCCCAGACGATTGCGTGCGGCTCGAAGACGACCCGCATCCCCGCGAGCTGGACGGTGATCGTCGTGACGGTGTCCTCCGCCAGCGTCTCGGTGTTGATCGCGCCGCCGATCGCCTCGAGGCTCTCGCGTCGCAGCAGCTGCGCCCCGCCCGCCAGGCACGCCTGCGCGCCGAGCACGTTCTGCGCCCGCCGCGCGCCCGCCTGCGCGGTCACGTACTCGTAGCCGACGAACCGCTTCATCCAGTTGGCGGGCCGGCTGCCCTCCTTGATGTAGCCCATCACGGCGCCGATCTCGGGGTCGGCGAAGTTGCGCGTCATGCGGCGCAGCGAGTCAGTCGTGAAGATCACGTCGGCGTCGATCACGAGCACCGCCTCATACCAGCCCTCGGCCTGGATCACCCGCAGCCCGTGGTTGATCGTGTGCGCCTTGCCCTCGCCGCCCTGCTCGCGTCGCAGGTGGAAGACGAGGCCGGGATGCTGCGCGGCCTTCGCGCGCAGGAGCGCCGGCGTCTCGTCCGTGCTGGCGTCGTCGACGACGTAGATCCGCAGGCGGTCGTGCGGGTATTCGAGTCTCGCCAGCTGGTCGACGGTGCGCTCGATCACGAGCGCCTCGTTCCAGGCCGGGATCACGATCGCGACGTTCGGATAGAACTCGCCCGCCGGCGTGCACCGCGAGCGGAAGCCGTGCAGGCCGGCGAGCGCGAACTGGTAGCAGCCGGCGATCAGCGGGAGCGTGCCGGTCAGCACCAGCGCGATCAGGATCGCGGCGAGGAGGTGCACGGCGGCGTCGGCTCAGCGCGCCGCCGGCGGCGCCAGATCGGCGAGCGCGTCGAGCACCGCGCGACCGTGCTGGTAGCGCCCGATCGTGTCGCTGCGGTGGCTGTCGGTGCTCAGCAGCAGCGGGACGCCGCGCTCCAGGAACGGTCGCAGGGCCGCCGCCGAGGGGGTCGCGTAGCGCTCGTTGACCTCGATCCGGTTGCCGGTCGCGGCGGTCGCCTCGGCCAGCTCGGCGAGCAGCTCGGGAGCGACGTCCTCCGCCCGCAGGTCGAGCTTCGGCAGCACGCTGAAGAGGTGCGCGATCACGATCGGGACGTCGTGGCGGCGCAGCGCGTTCGCGGTCGACGTGAGCAGCGAGGCTAGCACCTCGTCGGCCGTCAGGGTGCCGTCGGCGATCGCGTCGCGGACCTCGCGCGGGTGGTGCGGGCCGTCGGCGAGCGGGACCTGGTGGTCGGCGGCGTAGACGACCTCGACGCCGTCGACCCACGGCGGCAGGTCGAGATGGCCGGCGCTGTCGAGCAGCTTCGCCTCGATCCCGCAGTGCAGCGTCAGCGCCGTCGTCGCGCGCACGCGCCGGACCTCCGCCACGTACGCCGGCAGCCAGTCGGTGTCGGCGCGCACGTGGTCGATGCAGGTCAGCTCGCGCAACCCTCGCGCCTCCGCCTCCCGGACGTTCTCCTCGATCGTGCCGGTGCCGTCGGAGAAGGTCGAGTGGGCGTGCATGTCCTGGGTCGGCGCCCACGTGCTCATGTGACGCTCCCGCCGCTCTGCTCGACCAGCGCCTCGATCTCGGCGAAGGGGAAGAAGCGCTCCTCGAAGACGCGCACCATCGCGACCTCCTCGAACCGCAGCGGCTCGTCGCCGAGCGGGACGCCGAGCGCCTCGCCGACCGCGAGCGACGGCATGTCGATGCCGGCGGCGACCGTCAGCGGCATCGTGCCGGGGAAGCGCGGGTTGACCTCCAGCAGCGCGGGGACGCCGAACGCGTCCTCCTTCACCTGGATGTTCGCGACCGTCGTCAGGTCGATCAGTCTCGCGACCTCGCGACCGAAGTGCTCGAGGCTCGCGTCGTGGACGGTGCGGCCCGTGATCGCGATGCCGGAGTCGACTCTCAGCCGCTCGCGCGGGACGACCGCGAGCACGTCGCCGGCGGCGTTCGCGAGCGTGTCGAGCGACCACTCGGCGCCGGGCAGGTGCTCCTGCACGAGCAGCGAGCCGTCGCGCTCCAGCGCCTCCAGCTGGTCGCGGTGCGTCAGCAGCCGGATCCCGCGCGAGCCGCTGCCGCTGCGCGGCTTGACGATCGCCGGCAGCTCGGGCGACTCGGGGTCGAACTCCTCGTCGACGAGCCAGGTCGCGGGGACCCGCACGACGTCGCGGCAGCGCTCGAACAGCAGCCACTTGTCGAGGCAGACGGCGAGCGTGTCCTGGCTCGCGAGCACGAGCTGGATGCCGGCCAGCTCGAAGCGGCGGCGCTCCAACGCGAGCGGCAGCAGCTCGCTGTCGACCGTCGGCACGAGCACGTCGATCCGCTCGCGCTCGCAGAGGGCGAAGATCCGGTCGGTGAAGTCGGCGTCGTCGCCGCGCGGCAGGATCGCGCGGCGCGCCTCGGGGACGAGGTAGAGCCCCGCCGCGTAGGGATCGACGTCGCCCGCGAAGACGGTCAGCGCGTCGCTCTCGATCGCGCGCATGACGGAGATCCCGGACGGGCCTCCCGCTCCGGTGACGAGGACGCGGCCCGCTCGTTGCACTGGCATCAGACAGCCTCCGACATGGTGGGGATCGTGACCTTCGACGGCTCGGCTGCCGGCTGCGTCGCGGTGGTCGAGACGTCGCTCTCGCGAATGATCTCCAACGGCTCGACGTAGCGCGACTGCGTGAAGCGGGCCCAGTAGCGCGCGGTCGCGCGCATCAGCTCCGGGTCGAGGTAGTGGCGGACGGCGGTCTGCGAGGCGTAGGCGTCGATCACGTCGAGCTTGCGCTCGACGAAGTCGTCGATCGCGACGAAGCGCGTGGGCAGGAACTCGACCGTCGTGGACGGCGCCTGGTAGCAGTAGATGCGAGGGATCCCGCGCGCCGCGACGAGCGTCGCGCTGTGCACGCCGCGGTGGTCCTGGTGCACGTCGCGGGCGGTGTGCGTGTAGATCGTGCCGGGGCCGATCTCGTCGATCACGCCCTTGATCGTCGCGATCGTGCTGCCGCCCTCGCTCACGCTCCTGTCCATCAGGTCGGCGTGGACGAGCCGGGCGCCGAGCAGCTCGGCCGCGCGGCGCGACTCGGCCGCGCGCTCGGCCGGCTCGCCGCCCGCCTCGCCGCCGGACAGCGTCAGGATCGTCACGTCGTGGCCGGCCGCGACGTGACGCAGCAGCAGCCCGCCGACGCCGATCTCGACGTCGTCGGGGTGGGCGCCGATCGCGAGCACGATCTCGCGGTCGGCGGCGCGCCGCTCGCGCGTGAGGGCGATCAGCTCCTCCACCTTCGTGACGAGCTGTCCCGGCTCGACCGGCTTCGTCACGTAGTCGTCGGCGCCCGCGCGGATCGCCTCGACGGCATAGTCGAAGCTCGCGTGGCCGGAGAGGATCAGCGTCGCGACGTGCGGCTGCGCCGCCTTCGCGGCGCGCACGAGGTCGAGCCCGCTCATGCCCGGCAGCTCGACGTCGGCGAGCACGGCGTCCCAGGGACGCGTCGCGAGCAGGCGCTCGGCCTCCTCGCCGTCCGGCGTCCAGTGCACGTCGCCGAGCGTCGTCAGCAAGGCGGTGACGACGCTCGCCAGGAGGTCGTCGTTCTCGACCAGCAGCACGGCCGGGCGCCGCGCGCTGCCCCCTGTGTTCGCATGGGCCATGCCCTGAGTGATCGGCACGAACGGGAGCGGGGCGCACCCGCCGTTTCGATCGTGGCGCGTGTGCGGGTTCCGGGGGCATGGCGATAGCCTCACCAGCGATGACAGACGCCTCGCTGGAGATCCTCGTCGTCGACGACGAGTCGGAGCTGCGGGAGATGCTCTCGCGTCTCTTCACGCGCCAGGGCCACCGCGTCACGGCGGTCGCGGACGGGAGCGCGGCCGTGGACCGCGCCAGCAGCGACCACTTCGACATCGTGCTGCTCGACGTCGCGCTCGGCGGCGGGCCGGACGGCTACGACGTCTGCCGCACCCTGCGCGAGCGCCGCAACGTCGTCCCGATCATCATGCTGACGGCGCTCGACAGCGAGGCCGACGCGGTCCTCGGGCTCGAGGCCGGCGCCGACGACTACGTGACGAAGCCGTTCGGCCCGGCGGAGCTGCGCAGCCGCATCCGCGCGGTGCTGCGGCGCGCGGGCGCCCGTGCGCTCGGCGCGGAGATCCTCAACATCGGCCCGGTCGTGCTCGACCGCGCGCAGCGCGAGGTGACCGCCCACGGGCAGCCGGTGACGCTGACGTTCTCCGAGTTCGAGGTGCTGCAGGCGCTGATGAGCCAGCCCGGCCGCGTCTTCGACCGCCAGGAGCTGATGCGCGCGATCTGGGGTGACAGCGCCTACCGCGATCCGCGCGGGATCGACGTCCACGTCCGGCACCTGCGCGAGAAGCTGGAGGACAAGCCGGAGCATCCGCGGCTGCTCCTGACCGTGCGCGGGACCGGATACCGGATCGCGCCGACGTAGGATCGACTCCGTGCGCTTCTTCCTCGGCCTTCGCGGGCGGCTGATGCTGGCGCTGCTGGCGGTCACGGTCCTGGCGCTCGGCGGCGCGGCGCTCGCCCTGCTGGTCCCGCTCGACAAGCGGCTGCGCGACGACGCGCTCGCGAGCCTCAGCTCGGATGCCAACACCGCGCGTCAGGCGGTCGCGCAGATCGACGCCGTCGACGTCTACCCGCGCTCGCCCGCGCTGGGACGGGTCGGCCGCTCGCTGCGGCGCGTCGGCGCCGACGTCGACATCTACGCGCCCGACGGGACGCCGCTCACGGGCGTCGATCCGGAGCACGCCTTGCCGCCGGCGCTGCTGACGCTCAAGAGCAACCGCCAGCGGCGGCGGATCATCGGGGGCGGCGCCAACGAGGAGGCGAGCGTCGTGCTGCGCGCGCGCACCCGCGGCGTGCGGCAGGCGGACGGCTCGACCAGACCGGGGCTCCTGCTGACGCTCGCGGTGACGCGCTCGCTGAAGGAGGCGCACGCCGCCCGCGCCGTCTTCGTGACGGGCTTCGAGCGCGCCTCGGCGCTCACGCTGCTGATCGCGCTCGTGCTCGGCTTCGGGTTCTCGACGCGCCTCGCGCGCCGCACGCGGGCGCTGCGCAACGCCGCGCTGCGCGTCGCGGCCGAGGGGCCGGGCGTGCCGCCGCCGGACGTCGCCGGACGCGACGAGATCGGCGATCTGGCGCGCGCGTTCGCGACGATGCAGGAGCGGCTGCGGGCACAGGAGGACGCGCGCAAGGCGTTCGTCGCGACCGCCTCCCACGAGCTGCGCACGCCGATCGCGGCGCTCCAGCTGCGGCTCGGGCTGCTGAGCGAGGACCTCGCCGCCGACGGCTCCGACGTCGCCGACGCGCGCGAGCAGGTCGCCCACGCGGAGGCCCAGACGATCCGCCTCGCCCGCCTCGCGAGCGACCTGCTCGACCTCAGCCGGCTCGACGCGACCGTCGACCTGCGCAGCGAGCGGGTCGAGCTGGGCTCGCTCTGCCACGTCACCGTCGCCGAGTTCGACCCGGTTCCGGGACCACCGGTGCACCTCGACGACCACGACGGCGGGACGGCGCTCGCCGACCCCGGCAAGGTCTCGCAGATCGTCCGCATCCTGGTCGAGAACGCGCGCGGCTTCTCGCCGCCGGACGGGACGGTGCGGGTGCTCGTGCGCGGCGCCTCGATCGCGGTCGAGGACGACGGGCCGGGCGTCGACCCCGCCGAGGC
>JAATFK010000172.1 GCA_015655225.1 Solirubrobacterales bacterium
GCGAAGGTCCGCCTCGACGAGCACGACACGCTGTCCCACCGCCGCCAGTGAGGACGCGAGCTGGACCGCGACCGTGCTCTTGCCCTCGCCCTCGTCGGCGCTCGTGACCACGTAGCAGCGGGAGGATCCGTCCGGGTCGAGGAAGCGCAGTCCCTCGCGCAGCATCCGGTAGGCCTCCCCGGTGGGGCCGAGGAGGCGACCGTTGACGACCTCTCTGCCCGCGCGTGGGATCGCCGCGATCAGGAGGTAGTCGCTGTACGCACGATCGATCTCGTCGGTCGATCTGAGCCGTCGGTCGAGACGGTCGGCGACGAGCGCGATCCCGCAGCCGAGCAGCAGTCCCACCAGCGCGCCGAGGATCGCGTTGCGCTTCGGTCTCGGCGAGACCGGCACGCTGCTCGGCTGCGCGCGGGCGATTACCTCGGCGTTCCCAGTCTGCAGCGTAGCGAGCGTGTTGAGGTCGGTCAGGCTTCTCTGCAGGCTCGGCTGCTGCGCCGCGGACGCGGTCGCGAGCGATCTCTGCACGAGGGCGGCAGCCTGTGAGATCGTCGCCTTGTCGGTCCGCTCGCGATACTCGATGTAGCCGTACGCGAAGGCATTTGCGACGGCGGCAGCGCTTTGCGGCGTCGAGCGCGTCGCCTTGACGGTGGCGACATCGGCGTCCGAGCTGGGCGAGATCGAGATCGAGCCGAGCAGAGAGTCGATCGACTCTCTCGTGTCGAGGTCTCTTTGGGCTTGCGCGGCGACGCTCGGCGAGGAGATCACGTCGACGTTCGTCTGCGCGGCGCGCTGGGGATCCTGACCCGGATCGAACAGGCTGTTGCCGAACAGCGTGCTCCCGAAGCCAGGATCACGGAACAGGATCTGCGCCGTCGAGCTGTACTGCTTCGCCGACCGCGAGCTGACCACGACGGCGGCGGCAACGCAGACGACCGCAACGAGCAGCACAAGGAACTTGCGCCGCCAGATCACGTTGAGCAGCTCGAACGGTGACGCCGTGGGCGCCGCGTCGGCCGTCGGTCTGCTCGCCCGGTATCCGGCCATCAGGCCGGTCCCGCGACCATGCTGTCGATCCTGGCGAACGCCACGAACCCCAGCTTAGAGTGACGGAAGCGCCGACGCGCGCCACGAGCGACAGGAGACTTCGAGAGAACAGAATGGCCGGAGCTCATGGATTGAGCATCGTATCGGCGGATCAGGGCCGGTTCTGTAGCCCTGCGGACGTCAGTGCAGCGACCGCGTCCTCCACGAAGCGCTCCTGGGCGTCAAGGTACGCGTCGAGACGGAAGTGCTGCGCACGTTCATACGCGCGCTCCACGCGACGGGCGGTCTCCTCCGTGTCGCGAAGGGTGCGGGCGAGCGCGGCAGCGGCGGCGGCGGCGTCGCGTCGACCGAACAGCAGCGCGTGCTCCTCGGAGTGCATTCCCTCGCCGATGCCACCGACGTCGGAGGCGACGAGCGGGACGCGCGCCAGCGCGCCCTCGATCGTGACGAGCGGAAACGGCTCCTGCCAGACCGACGGGACGACCAGCGCATGGGCGCGGCCCAACGTCCGGGCGACCTCCTCGGGCTCGACCTGTCCGCGCCACTCGATCCGCTCGGCGACGCCGAGGCGCGTAGCGAGCGTGCGCAGCTCGGCGCCGTGGGCGGGATCCTCGGGGCCCGCGACGACCAGGCGCGCGCGCACGCCGTGCGCCGTCTCGAGGATCGCCAGTGCCTCGATCGCGACGTCGACACCCTTGTACGGCGTCACGCGGCCGAGGAATGCGATCTCCGGCTCCCGGGCGGGCGCTCGCACGACGCGCTCGTACCGGTCCCCGTGCCGCGGCACCGAATGACCGACGCGCTCGAGCTCTGGTTGAACCGACGGCGGAACGCCGGCCATCCTGCGGATCGCCTCCGAGTTCCAGGAGATCGCGGCGCGGAAGCGTCGGTCGGGGTCGAGCCGCAACTCGGGCAGCCGGTTGAGCGCACGACAGCCAATCGACCAGCCGGCGCGCGCCGGCCCGCGCGCCGCGGGGCGCAGCTCGCGCAGGAACTGGTCGCCGGTGAAGAGCCGGCCGAACCAGTGCTCGCAGACACGGAAGGCGATCGGCGTGCCGGAGTCTGCGAGCACCCGCAGCGCCGCCTGGGGAAAGCCGGCGCCGTTCCAGGCGTAGACGAGGTGCGGGCGCCAGAGGAGCGCGCGGCGTGCCTCCCTGACTGCGCGAAGCGAGGCGAACGGAGCTTTCAGCGCACCCCGCTCGTCGCCCGTCAACTCAGGCA
>JAATFK010000445.1 GCA_015655225.1 Solirubrobacterales bacterium
CCCGCCGCGGGCGCCCTGCTGCGGGTCGAGACGACCGGCGTCTGCGGCACCGACCACCACGTCGTCGCCGGCCGCATCGCGGTCCCGACGCCGTGCGTGCTCGGGCACGAGGTGATCGGCCGGATCGAGCGGCTCGCGCCCGGCCACGGGCTCGTCGCCGAGCCGGGCCTCGGCGTCGGCGTCGGCGACCGCGTGCTGGTCGGTCCGAGCGTCCCCTGCGGCGACTGCGACGGCTGCCGCGCCGGCGGCCGCTGCCACGACCGCCCCGTCTACGGCCTGACGCTCGCCGGCGACGGGCCGACCGGCGGCTTCTCGCCGCTGCTGGCGCTCGTGCCCGGCACGCGCGTCTTCCGCGTGCCGGCCTCGGTCCCGCCCGCGCGGGCGGTCTTCGCCGAGCCGATGGCGTGCGTCCTCAGCGCCCTGCACAAGGCCTACGGCGGCGCCGTCCCGGCGGGGACCGACGCGACCGTGCTCGGCTTCGGGCCGATCGGCGTCTGCGCGGCGGTCGCGGTCGCGGCGAGCGGCGGCACCGTCACGGTGCTCGACTTCGACCCCGCGCGCCGCGCGCTCGCAACCGAGCTGGGCTTCGCCGCGCCACCGGAGCCGGAGCATGCGCCCCGTGGCACGAGCGCGCTGGTGGTCGAGTCGGCCGGCACGCCGGCGGCGTTCTCGACCGGGCTGAAGCTGCTCGCCTGGGGCGGCACGCTCGTGGAGATGGGCAACTACGCCGACCTCGGCACGGTCGCGATCAAGCCGAGCGAGATCTGCCTGCGGGACCTGCGCGTGGTGGGGAGCGGCGAGACCCGCTACGAGGACTTCCCACCCGCGATCCGGCTGGTCGCCGAGACGCCGATCGCGCTGGAGGACGCGATCACCGCGGTGCACCGGTTCGACGAGCTGGAGGACCCGGCCGCCCTGTTCGCCGGCCGCGCGCGCGGCAAGGCGATGATCGTGTTCGGCCCGTGAGCGGCAACGGCCACGGCCCGCGCCGGCCGAGCGGGGCGCAGGTCCTCCTGCTGACCCCGTTCGACACCGACGGCGAGGTCGACGAGCGGTCGCTCGCCTCGCTGGTCGAGCACGTGCTCGACGGCGGCGTCGACGGATTCGTCGGGCTCGGGACGACGGGCGAGTTCTTCACGATGTCGGTGGACGAGCAGGCGCGGCTGATGACGACGCTGGCGGGAATCGTCGCCGGCCGCGTCCCGCTCACGTTCGGCGTCGGCAACAGCGCGACGAGCGTCTCGATCGCGCTCGCGCGCCACGGCCAGGCGCTCGGCGCCGACTGCCTGATGCTCCAGCCGCCGTACTACTTCGACCACACCGGCTCGTCCGTCGAGGCGCACTTCGCGGCCGTCGCACGGGCGGTCGACCTGCCGCTGATGGCCTACGACGGCGGCGGCGGGATCGAGCTGAGCGTCGAGCGGGTGCGGCGGATGAGCGAGCAGTCGCCGAGCCTGCGCTACGTCAAGATGTCGATCGTCGACCCCGCGAAGGTCGCGGCGATGCGCGCCGGCTCGCCCGCGACGGAGGTGCTGGTCGGCGACGAGAACATGCTGCTGATGGGGTTGCGCCACGGCGCGATCGGCAGCACCGTCGGCTGGAGCAACGTCGACCCGAGCGCGATCGCCCGCGTCCACCGGCTGTTCGAGTCCGGCGACCTCGACGGCGCGCGCAGCGTCCTGCTGCGCGAGGTGGTCCCGGCCGTCTCCCCCTGCATCACGGCGAAGAACGGCTGGATCCGCTCGTACAAGGAGATCCTCGCCGCGATGGGGGTGATCGCCTCGCCGACGACCCGCCTGCCGCTGACGGAGCTCGACCCGATCCGCAGGGAGGAGGTGCTGGCGGCGATGCGGGAGCTGTCGCTCCTGTGAGCGCCGCCGGCGCCGCGCGCGTCGCCGGCGCGGGCGCGCCGCCGCGCTGCCGGCTGGCGCTATTCGATCTCGACGGCGTCCTGGTCGACTCGCGCGCCGCGATGGAGGAGGCGTGGGAGGCGGTCCAGCGCGACCTCGGCGTGACGGTCCCCTTCGCCGCCTACTTCCGCGAGATCGGCCGCCCGTTCGGGGACATCATGCGGCGGCTCGGGCTGGAGGGCCAGGGCGCGGAGATCGAGCGCGTCTACCGCGCGACCGCGCTCAAGACGGCCGCCCGCGTGCCGGCCTTCCCCGGCGTCGCGGCGGCGCTCGACCGGCTCGCGGTCGCGGGCGTGAAGCTCGGCGTCGTGACCTCGAAGGCGCGGCCGCAGACCTACTGGACGCTGGCGCAGTTCGACGTGCCGTTCGAGACGATCCAGACGCCCGAGGACAGCCACCCCGGCAAGCCGGCGCCGTGGCCGCTGCTGATCGCCGCGAGCGAGGCGCGCACCGAGGTTGCGGACGCCGTCTTCGTCGGCGACATGGCGGTCGACTGCGACGCCGCCCGCAACGCCGGCATGCGCTTCCTCCACGCCGCCTGGGGCTACGGCCGCCGGCCGCCCGGCGTCGAGCAGCTGCGCACCGCCGACGAGATCGGCGGGCTGATGCGGATCGGCCTGCGGCGCGCCGCCGCGTAGCTGTCGCTTGGCGTGCCCGCGTGCGGTCCGCTAGCGTGGCGCGGGTGAGTGCGGACTACACGCCGGGTCACGGCACCACCGCCGTCGACTTCATGGCGGCCCGCAACGTGCGCGAGCACGCCGCCTTCATGCTCGACCGCCTGCGGCCGGGCCTGCGGCTGCTCGACGTCGGCTGCGGCCCGGGCGTGATGACGGCCGAGCTGGCGGCGCGGGTCGCGCCCGCCGAGACGGTCGGCGTCGACCGCTCCGGCGGCCAGTTCGCGGTCGGCCGCGAACGCGCGCGGCAGACCGGGCTGACGAACCTGCGGCTGCTGGAGGCCGACGCCGAGCGGCTGCCGTTCGACGACGGCGGCTTCGACGTCGTCTTCTCCCACGCGCTGCTGGAGCACGTCGCCGAACCCGTCACGGTGCTGCGCGAGTTCGCGCGCGTGCTCGCGCCGGGCGGCCTGCTGGCGGTCGCGAGCCCCGACTGGGGCGGCTTCCTGATCTCGCCGCCGACGCCGACCGCGAGCGCCGCGCTGGAGCGCTACGAGGCGCTGCAGCGGGAGCACGGCGGCAACCCGCGCGTCGGGCGCCAGCTGTCGGCCGACACGGTCGCGGCTGGCTTCACGCTGCTGGGCGTGACGGCCCGCTACGAGTGCTATGCCGACCGGGGCCGGATCGCCGGCTACCTCGCCGAGCAGCTCGACGCCGACGGCTCCGAGGGCCACGCCGCCGCGCTGCGCGACTGGGCGCCGCGCAGCGCGCTGTTCGCGCAGGCGTGGGTCTCGGTGCTCGCCGTCCGGCGCGACTAGCGGCTAGCGCGCGACCGGCTCGCGGGCCGGCGCGGCCGCGGGCGCGCCCTCGGCGCCCTCGGAGGCGACGCGCGGCACGAGGTAGCGGCCCACCAGCGGCAGCCGGACGAAGCCCTCGACGCTCGCGTAGAGGAGGCCGACCTTCGGCATCGCCCCCGGATCCTCGACGACGATCGAGCGCGCCAGCCACTCGGGGTCGAACTTCGCGTTGAAGTCGCGCAGCGACTTGATCTGGAAGTACGGGTTCAGCACGACGGCGAGTCTTCTCAGCGCCCGCTGGGGGATCGACAGCTGCGCCTCGGTGTCGAACAGGCGGCCCCAGGCGGCGAAGTTCATCGACAGCCGCTTGACGCCGCGCTTGCCCAGCTCCAGCGCCGCCTGCGCGATCAGATACTCGGTCACGCCGTTGATCGAGTCCGGCTCGCGCTGCATCAGGTCGAGCGAGTAGCCCGGCTCGGGGCCGAAGCACGGCACCAGCCGCAGGAACCCGACCGGCCGCTCGCTTGCGTCGAAGGCGACCGCCAGCAGCAGGTCGGGGTTCTCGCCCCGCACGCCGCCGCCCAGCTCCATCGTGAAGCCGCGCTCGGGCGCCTTGCCGCGCCAGCGGTCGCGGATCCCGTTCAGCTGGTCGCGCAGCTGCGGCGAGGCGTCGACCTCGCGCACGAGCTGGAAGTGGTGGGCGCGCGCGACCTTGTTGACGGCCTCGCGCACGGCCTTCTTCGAGCCGCCCTCGAGCGAGAAGGTGTCGCAGCGGATGATCGCCTCGTCGCCCATGTAGACGGCGCGGAAGCCGTGGCACTCGTAGAGCTCGAGCTGCGACTCCTGCACCGCGAGGAAGGCGATCCCCCACGCGCGGCTGCGGCAGTAGGCGATGAACTCGTCGACGACCTGCTGGCGCGTCTCGGGCGGCCCGATCGGGTCGGCCGCGACGAGCGCCGTCCCGGCGACGAGCGTGTAGGCGATCAGCGCCTGGCCGCCTCTCGCGAAGAAGTAGCTCTTGTCGGGCCGCAGCGCGAAGTAGGCGAGCGTGTCATCGCCGTAGGCGTGGACGATCGCGCGGGCGCGATCGCGCTCCGCCGAGCTGGGGCCGGCGCCGCCGCGCACGACGCGGAAGAGGACGATCACGAGCACGAGCAGCCCCGCGATCCCGAGCGCCAGCAGCGCCGCCGGGAAGAAGTCGTGGAACAGACGGCCGTGGTAGTGGTAGGGACCGCCGAGGCCGATCAGGCCGCCGAACGTCGTCTTCAGGATCCCCCAGAAGGACAGCGGCGGGTCGATCCGGTTGTGCTCCAGCAGCAGCGAGACGACCCCGAACGTCAGCACGCCGGCGAAGTAGACGGGGACGATCCAGAGCAGCTCCAGCAGCGAGGCCGGGTCGCTGCGAGCGCGGAACGTGTCGCGGTACCAGACGAGCGCGGCGACCATCGCGACGCCGTAGAGCACCGGCACCGGGTGCGGCCCTCTGAGGACGTGGACGACGATCGCGACCGTGAAGCAGCCGAGCACGACGATCCAGGCGCGGTGCTTGCGGCGCGCGATCTGCGGCGCCGCGAGCACCAGCAGCAGGCCCGTGAGGACGGCGACGACCTGGCTGATGACGCGGTCGGACTCGGGGACCAGCACGCGGCGCAGGACGCCGAGGCGGTCGTCGACCACGTCGATGCGCGGCAGCAGGTACATCAGGCCGCCGAGGAAGGTGAGCCACGCGAGCACGCGCGGCGCGACGGTCGAGGGCGGGGTCGGCTGGGCCGAGGGCGGGGCCGGCAGCGGAGAGTCGTCCCCCACCCCGGCCAGCGCTCCGTTCGCGGCGGCCTCCGCGACGGGCGCGGCGGTGGCCGCGGTCGCTGCCGCCACGGCGGGCGCCGCCGGCACCAACGCC
>JAATFK010000232.1 GCA_015655225.1 Solirubrobacterales bacterium
AAGGCGTCGATCTTCCACGCCGTGCTGGAGGAGCGCACGAACGAGCTGCGCCGCCGGCTGCGGCGCGTGCGGGGCGAGGCGGACGGGCTCGAGGCGCTCGTGCGCGAGGGGTTCGCGGCGTACTTCACGTTCATCGTGGAGGACCAGGCGCTCTTCCAGCTGCTGCGGCGCAACGCCGGCACCGTGCGGACGCTGTTCGACGTGCCGGCGCTGGAGAACGGCATCAGCGAGCTGCTCGACGACCTGCGCTCGGTCGCCGCGCGCGGCGAGCTGCCGGTCGCGCTCGACCTCGACTCGCTCTCGTCGGCGATGGGCGGCGTCGCGTTCGAGCTGGGGATTCGGCTGATCGAGCAGGACGAGCCCGACGTCGCCGCCACGGCCCACTTCGCCAGTGAGCTGTTCCTCGGCGGGATCGGGCGGCTGGCGGGGCTCTAGCCCGGGCCTCTCGGCTGGGCTCAGGCGTCCTCGGGGAACTCGCGGCGCTCCCAGGGGCTCAGCTCGTACGCTCTGCCGGGGACGTTGCCGAGCGCCAGCACCGCCGTGTCGGCCTCGCGCGCCGTGGCGCCGCGGCGCGAGCGGGGGTCGGGGACGTAGACGAGCGTGCCGGCCGGCGCGTCGATCTCGTCCCCGTCGACCGTGAAGGTCGCTCGACCGCGGATCACGAGGTACAGCTCCTCGTGGTCGCTGGGATCGTCGCCGTCGGCCTCGACGTGGTCCTCGATCACCTGGTCGCCGACGGCGCTCGCGACCCAGCCGTTGACGCCGAAGCTCTTGACGCCGAGGTGGTGGCGGATCGGCCGCCAGAACGGCTCGCCGGGCTGCGCCGGGATCGCGTCGAGCGCGACGGTCGCGTAGGGCACGAGGTCGGGATCGGGGCTCATCGTTCCTCCAGTCGTCGGTCGGTGCGGTCGGTGCGCGGTCGGCACGTGAGCCTAGTGCGGGCGGGCCGCGTCGTCGCGCCGTGGAGGCCTAGACTAGATGCGTGCCCACCTTCTGTCGTCACAACCGCTTCGAGGCCAGCTGTCCGATCTGCTCGCGCGAGAAGGCCGAGGCGGCCGCGCCGCGCAGCCCCGGCGTCCGCAGCACCGGCGGCCCCGTGACGCGCAGACGGGCGAGCACGCCGCGCGTGTCGAGCCGCAACAGCCTCAGAGTCCGGCGCGTCGCGCGCGAGAGCGACGACGGCTTCCGCTCCTCGCTCGTCCCCGGGATCAAGGCGAGCGGCGACGCCGAGCGGCTCGCCGAGGAGCTGGCGTTCGCAAGCGGTCGCCTCGCGACCCTGGCGACCGCGCCTCCCGGCCTCTACGGCGAGGTCGCGAGCGAGCCCGACCGCGAGGAGGCCGCCTGGCTGGCGTTCCTTATCGCCTACCTCGGCCCGCTCGACGGCGACGATCCGTTCTCGGGCATCCGCGCCGCGCGCACGACGTGGGCCTCCGGCGAGCTGCCGGACCTGACCGAGATTCCGATCGGCCCGCGTGGATCGCACGACCCCGCGCGCGGGACCGGGACGATGGCCGCCTACCGCGCGTGGGCGGAGCGCTCCGGCTCGCAGTCGGCGGCGCTCACGGGCGAGGCCGCCTGGACGCCGGAGCGCCGCTTCGCGCGCGTCTTCGAGCGGCTCGCGTTCCAGGGACTGCAGCGGGACGCGCGCTTCGACCTGCTCGTGACGCTCGGCCAGCTCGGCTACGCCGAGATGCGGCCGGCGGTGCTGCAACTGGGCGGGACCGACGAGACGACGGTCGCCGCCAAGCGCGTCTTCGGGATCGGTGACACGCTGCTGCTGGAGCGGCGCGCGCTGGATCTCGCCGAGGCGGGGGAGCTGCCGCTGGCGGCGCTCGACCTCGGGCTCTGGAACTGGTCGCGACCGATCCGCCCGGCCCAGCCGTTCCGGCCCGGCGGCGTGACGCGACCGGGCCCGCCGCCGCGCGCGACGCTCGGCGTCCCGGACGGCGAGCCCGACGCCGACGCGTACGCGCGCGTCGCCGACGCGCTCGGGCTGTAGCGCCCTCGGGCGCCCCTGAGCGCTCCGACATCCGTCCGTAGACACCGCTGTTCATCCCGCTATTTGCGTGCTTTTTCGCGCGCTGGGGGGCGAACGAGCGCAATCCGGGACCTTGACCCACCGATACAGCGGATATCGGGGATCTGGCGCGTCGACAGGCTGCGCCGGCACCCGTCCGAGAGCGCCAGGGAAGGGGCACGGTGGAAGTCGACAGTCGTCGTGGGGGAACGGCCGAGGAGCAGGTGCTCGCGCTCGTGCAACGGCACGCGGGCGAGCTGGTCCGGTTCGCCGGCCGCTTCAGCCTCTGCGCGGACGACGCGCAGGACGCCTACCAGCGGGCGCTCGAGATCCTCGTGCGACGGATGCGGAGCGACCCGCCCGAGCAGCCGCTGTCGTGGCTGCGGACCGTCCTTCGCCATGAGGCCCTGGCGGTCCGCGACGAGCGGCTGGAGCTGGTCGGGCGGGAGGAGGCGGCCCTCGACGAGCGGATCGCCGACAGCGTGCCGGACCCGGCCGAGCGCGTCGGCGGCTGGGAGCGGCTCGCGCACACGGCGGAGGCGCTCGGACGGCTGAAGCCGCAGGAGGTGAGAGCGCTCGTCCTGCGGGCCGAGGGGCTGTCGTACAAGCAGATCGCTTCGGAGACGGGGTGGTCGTACACGAAGGTGAATCGCGCGATCACTGAGGGCCGGCGGGCGCTCGTCGAGCGGCTCGCGCAGATCGAGTCGGGCGCCGAGTGCGAGCGCTGGCTGCCGCTGCTGTCGGCACTCGTGGATGGCGAGGCGAACGCGCGGGAGGTGGCCGAGCTGCGACCGCACCTGCGGGGCTGCCCGGCCTGCCGGGCGCTCATGCGGGAACTGCACGACGCGCCGCACCAGCTCGCGGCGCTCGTCCCGGTCACGCTCGTCGCGGGTGGCGGGGAGGACCCGGAGGGCGCGCTGCGCTCCATCGCCGGGGCGGCGCACTGGCTGCTGGAGCGGCTGACGCTCGGCGCGACCCGCGCCCAGGGAGCGGTCGAGGCGCTGTCGGGGACGAAGCTGGCGGCGGTGACCGCGTCGGCGGCGGCGCT
>JAATFK010000597.1 GCA_015655225.1 Solirubrobacterales bacterium
CAGCGGGCCGGCGCTCGTCATCGCGCCGACGACCCGTGAGCGCTCGGTCAGCAGTCGCTCCGCGCCGGCTCCGAGCGTGAACGTGACGCCGAGCGCGCGGCAGCGCTCGGCGAGCGCGCGCGTGAACGCGCCGCAGTCACCATGACCGGACCCGCGGGCCAAGAGCGCGCCGGCGACGCGCCCGGCAGCCCGCTCGTAGGCGCCGTCGAGACCGACGAGGTCGGCTGGCGTGAGCTCGTCATAGGTCTCGCCGAGGCGCGCGAGCATCCGCCGCGCCGCCGCGCCCTCCACCAGTCCCTCGCGGGTCGCGAACAGGAACAGCATCCCATTGCGTGCGTGCGACGCGTCGATCCGCTCCTCCGCCAGGAGCCGTTCGAGCTCCGCGTAGCTGAAGGCGCACAGCGCGTGGAGCGCGGCGACGTTGGCGATGGCACGGGCCGGGCGGCACTCGCGCAAGAAGCGCAGCCCCCAGGGGACGATCGCGCCCCCCGCGCCGCGCCGAACGCGCAGGAACCGCGAGCGTCCCATCACCGCGTCGAGCATCAGCAGCGGCGCCTTCGGGGTGCCCCACGCAAGCGCGTCGCCGGGCACCAGCAGGCCGGCGTTCACGTCGCTTGCGCCGCGGCCGGGCTCGTAGGCACGGTCGAGCACGGTGACGTCGTGCCCACGGCGCGCGAGCTCGTGGGCAGTGGTGACGCCGATCACGCCGGCTCCGACGACCAGCACGCGCATGCGCTCAGACCAGCAGGCCGACGTCGCGCAGCACGGACGCGAGGCCATCGACGCGCTCGCGATCGATCGTCGGCTGCTGCGGGGGGCGGACCTCCCCGCCGGACTGACCGAGCAGCTTCATCGCGGCCTTCAGCTGCGAGCTGGGGGAGCCGAAGCGCCCGCCGAAGTCCGCTTCCACGAGACCGGACATCAGCCGCGCGTAGGTCGCCGCGTGCTCGCGCGCGGTCGGGAGGTCGTCGCGCCACAGGGCCTCGAAGAACGGGACCGCGAACGGAGCGCCCAGGCCGCCGCCGTCGATGTAGCCGTCGCCGCCCAGCTCGCGCAGGATCGCGAGGCCGCGCGGGTTGATGAGGCTGGAGAAGATGCGGACCTCGTCCGCCAGCGCCTCGATGTAGTCGATCACGAGGTCCCAGTCCGCGGTGCTGTTCTTGATCGCCACGACGTGGTCGAGCTCGGCGATCCGCCGCGCTGTGTCGAGCGAGATCTCGACGGCGGTTCCGCGCGGCCAGTTGTAGGCGACGAGCGGCAGCTCGGCCGCGGCGTCGATCGCGCGGTAGAACGCGAGCACCTCCTCCTGGGTGGGGTGCGCGTAGGGCGGAGGCGTCGAGAGCGCGCCGCTGGCGCCGATCGTCGCGGCGTGGGCTGCGTGGGCGATCACCTGCTCGGCCGTGAAGTCGGTGCAGCCGACGAGCACGGGGATGCGACCGGCAACCGCCTCGACGGCGATCTCGGCGACGCGGTGGCGCTCTGCGTCGGACTGCACCCACCACTCGCCGGCGCTGCCGTTGATCAGCACCCCGTGGACGCCATCGGCGACGTACTGCTCCAGCACCGCCCGGAACGTGCTTTCGGCGATGGCGCCGTCCTCCTCGAACGGGGTCGGTGCGGCAGGCCAATAGCCGCGCCACTCGACGGTCGTGCGATCCATGTTCGGAGCTCCTTTGGAACGGGTTTGGGTTTCAGACGGTGAAGCCGGCCGGGAACGGGTCACCCGGATCCAGCAGGTGCTGGCTGAACCCGGTGATCCACGCCCGACCGGTGATGCGCGGAACGACAGCGGGGATGCCACCGACGTCCGTCACCGCCACGAGACGGCCGGTGAAGCGGGTCCCGAGCATCGACTCGTTGACGAACGGCTGATCGAGTCCGAGCAGGCCGCGCGCGTGACGGCCTGCCATCTGCGCCGAGGTGCCGGTGCCGCAGGGAGACCGATCGAAGTAGCCGGGGACGTTCAGGACCGCGTTGCGCGAGTCGGCGCCATTCGTACCCACCGCGAGGAACTGGGCATGGTGGATACCGCGGATCTTCGGATCGGCGGGATGGACCGGCGGCCGCTGCTCGTTGATCGCGGCGACGATCCGCAGTCCGACGTCGATCAGCTCATCCTTGTTCGCGAGCTCGAGCTCCAGCCCGAGCTGCTCGGCAGCGATGTTCGGATAGAAGTTGCCGCCGTAGACCATGTCGTAGGCGACCGTCCCGATTCCGGGCACGTCGACCTCGAGGTCCTGCCCAAGGACGAACGCGGGCACGTTGGTCAGCGTCACCGACGTCGCGCGGCCGTCGGCGACCGCGACCTCGGCGGTGACGAGGCCAGCCGGCGTGTCAAGGCGGATCGTGGTGACCGGCTCCGTGACCGCGACCATGCCGGTCTCCACCAGGACGGTGCAGACGCCCATCGTCCCGTGGCCGCACATCGGCAGGAAGCCTGTCGTCTCGATGTAGAGGACGCCCCAGTCGGCGTCGTCGCGCGTGGGCGGCTGGAGAATGGCACCGGACATCGCCGCGTGCCCGCGAGGCTCTCGCATCAGGAAACCTCGGAGATCGTCGAGGTGCGTCTTGGCCCACTCGCGCCGCTCGGACATCGTGGCGCCCGGAATCGGCGCCACGCCGCCCGTCACGACACGCGTCGGCATCCCCTCGGTGTGCGACTCCACTGCATGGATCAGGCGACTCGAATGCATAATGTGACATTGTACATGGCCTTAGCCGTCTGTGCAGGCTCTCAGGCTCGAGCGGACATTTCGCTCCCTTAGCTCCTCGATCCGGCCGCTTCGAGGCACCAGACGTCCCCGCCCCCTCAGCGAGCCGCCCGCCGGCGAGCGCCCCCACGACGGCGGCACCCGGTCCCGTGAACGTCACAACGGAGCCACGAGCGCGGGACACGACCCGGCGGACCCGGACCACTTCACCGGCACCAGCGGCGACGCACCGTTCCAATGCCGCATCGACCAGGGGCCATGGACTGCTACCCCCGGCAGCGCTGCCAGTACAGGAGTAACTCCGTCCGCAGCCCACCAGGCCAAACAGCGCCTGGGCTTGGGCGACAACAATCCAGATCCGATCCGCAACCAAAGACTCGCCCAGCCTCGACAGCCACACGAGACTCCGTGGACAAGTGAGCCTTACTTCTGCGACCATCGCCTCCGACGCCACCTGTCACGCTGGCCAGCCAAGCGCGGCCCGCGTAAGCGGGAACCGTGCCAGCAACCCTCCTCAGACTCGAACTGGGAACACCTTCATTAGGCGAAAAGGGGTCCTCCGGGTTACGAGGAACAGTGCAGGCGTGAGCGAAAACTGCTCGTTTGCAGCCGGGTCGCAATCGGCGCGTTGGCGCAGATACCCGTAGATCCGAGGTGTTCCGAGGTGGTTTGGGCCACGAGAGGGGGGTTCGTGGCCCGTTGGGCCGCCCGCTGAGTCTGAGGATCAGACGCAGATTTCCCAGCGGCGGTTGGAGCGCTGGGAGCGTTTCAGTCGCGCGGTCAGGTGAGTCGGGCGACGAAGGTCGCCGGGTCCTCGACCACGAGGTCGCCGAGGCTCGCGTCGAGCAGATCGCGGTCCAGCGAGACCAGCACGTCGACCTTCTCCGCAAGCGCGAGCGCGACGAGATAGTCGTCGTCAGGATCGCGGACGCTCGGCTGCGCGACAACTGGATCGGGGCGGTGCTCGCTGCGAGCAGCAATGCCGGCGACGTAGGAGGCCGCGCGGCCGTTGCTCGCCCAGCGCTCGAACTTCGGGCGGCCAAGGACGCCAGCGAGCTCCTCCAACAGCAGCCGCGAGACGACGAGCGTGAAGCGCTGGTCGCTCCATGCTGCGACCAGCCGGCCGGGGCCGGCGTCAGGTCGACCGATGAAAGCCGAGACGAAGACGCTGGGATCGACGACGGCCCGGATCACGCCGACCGGCGACGCTCGCGACGAAAAGCGCGAACTTCATCGACCGCGAGACGATCCGCCTCATCGGGTTCGAGCGTACCCTGAGCCCGCGACTCGCCGAGTGCACGCAGCCCGAGGAAGACGGCGAGCGCGTCCTCCACTACTTCCAGGTCCGACTTCGCAGCAGCGCTCTGGTCCTGTTCGCGCGCGCGACGGATCAACTCCTCGTCGAGCGGCAGGCTGATCTTGCGCGCGGTAGCCATGACTCTCTAAGAATACCCCCGATCCGACGCAGCTCGGATCGGATCGGGGATGCGCTGGCGGGCCCGTCAGTTGCCGCGCGTGACGGCAGGGATTCGAATCGGTGCACGTGTTAGCCCTCTCCGCTCGCTGAAACCCGCACCGTGACGCGCAGCGGGCCGCGTTGCAG
>JAATFK010000698.1 GCA_015655225.1 Solirubrobacterales bacterium
GCCGTCGACTCTCGCGCGCGCGATCAGGTCGTCGAGCAGGCGCGTGCCCTGCTCGAGCGTGCGGCCGAAGCCCTCCTCCTCGCTGCGGACCCACTCGCGGATCGAGGCGCGCTGCTCGTGCAGCTCGGGATAGGCGGAGCCCATCACCTCCTCGACGCGGTCGGCGAAGCGCGGCAGGAAGCCCTGGTCGATCCCCAGCCAGCGGCCCTGCTGGATCGCGCGGCGCATCACGCGCCGCAGGATGTAGCCGCGGTCCTCGTTCGAGGGCACGACGCCGTCGGCGATCAGGAACGTCATCGCGCGAGAGTGGTCGGCGAGGATCCGCAGGGCGCGCGTGGTGGCGAAGTCGTCGCCGTAGCGGCGGCCCGACAGCTCCTCCCCGAGCGTGATCAGCGGCGCGAACTGGTCGGTCTCGAAGACCGACTCTCTCCCCTGCAGGATCGCGGCGAAGCGGTTGAGGCCGAGCCCGGTGTCGATGTTGCGCGCCGGCAGCGGCGTGAGGACGTTCGGCGGATTCTGGTCGTACTGCATGAAGACGAGGTTCCAGAACTCGAGGAAGCGCTCGTTCTCGCCGCCCGGCAGGTCGTCGGGCGCGCCGAACTCGAGCCCGCGGTCGTAGTACAGCTCCGAGCACGGCCCGCACGGACCGAGCGGCCCCGCCTGCCAGAAGTTCTCCGAGCGCGGACACTCGACGATCCGCTCGCGCGGCATCCCGACCGCCTGCCAGAGCGTGATCGCCTCCTCGTCGGGACCGAGTCCCAGCTCCTCGTCGCCGCCGAAGACCGTGACCCAGATCTCCTCCGGCTTGAAGCCGAAGCCCTGCGTCGACAGCTCCCACGCGTAGGCGATCGCCTCCGCCTTGAAGTAGTCGCCGATCGAGAAGTTGCCGAGCATCTCGAAGAACGTGAGATGACGCAGCGTCGTCCCGACGTTCTCGATGTCGACCGCGCGGAAGCACTTCTGACAGCTCGTCAGGCGCGGGAACGGCGGCTTCTCGAGCCCCGCGAAGTACGGCTTGAGCGGGTGCATCCCGGCCGTCGTCAGCAGGACGGACGGGTCGTAGGTCGCCGGCACGAGCGGCGCCGAGGCCAACCGGCGGTGGCCCCGCTGCTCGTAGAAGTCGAGGTAGGTCGCGCGGATCTCGTCGGAGGTCATCGTCATCGGCAGGGCAGTCTAGCCGTGGCACGGACGGCGACCAGTGCGGTCGAAGCCCGCCTCAAGCGACCGGCGTGAGCACGGCGGCGCGCGGGGCCGACCCGGGCGCGGGCAGCGCGAGCCGCTCGGGGTCGGCGACGATCGTCCCCCAGCCGACGACCACGTCGCCGTCCATCAGGCACGCGAGCTGGCCGGGCGCGGCGCCGTCGATCGGCTCGCCCAGCTCCAGCACCGCGTGGCGGTGCGTGCCGGCGGCGGGATCGTCGCGCAGCCGCGCCGGCAGCGGCGGGGCGTGGTAGCGCAGCTTGACGCCGTCGACGCGGGCGCCGTCGCGGTGCAGCCGCACGCCGCGGATCGGGACGCGGCTGGTGCGCAGCTCGTCGCGCGTGCCCGCGACCACGCGGTTGTGACGCGGGTCGGTCGCGATCACGTAGAGCGGCTCGCGGCCGGAGACGCCGAGCCCCTTGCGCTGTCCGACGGTGAAGCCGTGGTAGCCGCGGTGACGACCGAGCACGCGGCCGCGGCGGTCGACGATCTCCCCCGGCTGCTCCTCCATCTCGCCGTGGCGGATCAGGAACGCGTTGCGGCTCGTGCCGGCGAGGAAGCAGAGATCCTGCGAGTCGGGCTTGCTGGCGACCGGCAGCGCCGCCTCCGCCGCGAGCGCCCGCACCTGCGGCTTCTCGAGCGCGCCGAGCGGGAAGCGCAGCCGCGCGAGCGAGGCGGGCGCGAGCGCGGCGAGCATGTAGGTCTGGTCCTTCGCGGGGTCGGCGGCGACCCGCAGCAGCGGCCCGGCGGCGTCCTCGTGCTCCGTCACCCGCGCGTAGTGGCCGGTCGCGAGGTGCGCTGCGCCGAGGCGGTCGGCCAGCTCCAGCATCGCGTCGAGCCGCACGTGGCCGTTGCAGGAGACGCACGGGTTGGGCGTGCGGCCCTCGGCGTGGCCTTCGAGGAACGGGTCGACGACGCCGGCGCGGAACTCGTGGCGCAGGTCGAGCGTCAGGTGCGGGATCCCCATCCGGTGCGCGAGCCCGCGCGCGACGCGGACCGCCTGCGCCGAGCAGCAGGAGCGCTCCTCGTCGTTCTGCTCGTCGGCCCACAGCTCCAGCGTGACGGCGAGGACCTCGCTCCCGTCCTGGGCGCTGAGGAGCGCGGCGACGGCCGAGTCGACGCCGCCCGACATCGCCACGAGCGTGCGGGTGCGCGCGCCGTCGCCGGCCGGCGGCGGGAGCTGGGCGCTCGCGCGAGCGGCGCCGCCGAGCGCGCGGGCGAGCGCGTCGGCGGCCAGCTCGGCGGCGTGGAGCTTGGCGGGGCTGAGGCCGCCGAGCGCGGCGTCGACCTCGGCGACCGAGATGCGCGCGGCGTCGACGAGCGTGCGGCCGCGCACGAGCTCGACGGCGGCGCTGCCGGCGGCGATCGCGGCGCCGCAGCCGTCGACCTCGTAGCCGGCGTCGGCGACGTGCGTCCCCGCCGCGTCGAGCGCGAGCGTGAAGCGGATCACGTCGCCGCAGCTGCGCGTGCCGGCGACGCCGCTGGCGCCGCCCGCGGGGGCATGCCCACGGCCCAGCGGATAGGTGAGATGGTGCTCGAACAGCTCGCGGTCCACGTCGCGGAGTGTAGAAGGCTCCGTTGCGGGCACCTGCGCTGCGAAGCTGTCGCCCATGACCCCGACCTCAGCAGAAGCCCTGCTGCTCCTCTCCTTCGGCGACGAGCAGCGTCCGACCGCGACCGTGCCCGGCATCGACCAGGCCCTCGCCGGTGGCCTCCTGCTCGACCTCCACGCGATCGACGCGCTCGTGCCGAGCGGCGAGCTGCTGCTGGCGGAGCCGGACGTGGAGCTGGAGGACGCGCTCCTGCGCGAGGCCTACGTCGCGATCCTCACGTCGCCGAAGCAGCGCACGACGGCCGACTGGGTGCGCCAGCTGCCGCGCGAGCTGAAGCCGATCCAGCGCTTCGTCAACCGGGCGCTGGTGGAGCGCGGGATCCTCGCCGACCGCTCGCACACGACCTTCCTGCTCGTCACCTCCTACGAGTACGAGATCGCCGACCCCGAGCCGGCGCGCGTGCTGCGCAGGCGGATCACGGCGGTGCTGCGCGGCGAGCGCACGCCGGAGGAGTCCGACCGCCGGCTCGCGGGGCTGCTCGTCGCCGGCGGGATGATCGCGACGCTCGTCGCCCCCTCCGAGGTCGCGGCCGCGACGACGCGGGCGCTGGAGCTGAGCGCCGGGGCGATCGTGCCGCCCGGCGACGCGGCGGGCGCGGTGCGCACCGAGATCCTCACGGCGCTCGGCGCGAGCGCCGGGGACGCCGAAGCCGCCTGACCTACGCCGCGAGGCACAGCACGGCGTTGTGGCCGCCGAACCCGAACGAGTTCGAGAGCCCGACGAGCGGCTGCCCGTCGCGGCGCTCCAGCGTCCGCGCCGTGCCGGTGACGACGTCGAGCGGGACCTCGGGATCGGCGTGCTCGAAGCCGAGGTTGGGCGGCGCGAGCGCCGCGCCGAGCGCCAGCAACGTGGCGATCGCCTCGACCGCCCCGCCGGCGCCGAGCAAGTGGCCGAGCGTCGACTTGGTCGAGGAGACGGGCACGCGCCCGGCGGCGTCGCCGAGCGCGAGCCGCAGCGCCCGGGCCTCGGCGAGGTCGTTCAGCGGCGTCGAGGTGCCGTGTGCGTTGACGTAGTCGACCGCCGCGGGCGCGACCCCCGCCTCCGCCAGCGCGGCCTCGATCGCCCGCGCGGCGAAGCGGCCCTCGGGATCGGGCGCGGTCAGGTGGTGCGCGTCGAGCGTCGTGCCGTAGCCGAGCACCCGGCCGAGCAGCGGCGCGCCGCGCTCGCGCGCCAGCTCCTCCGCCTCCAGCACGAGCACGCCGGCGCCCTCCCCCATCACGAAGCCGTCGCGGTCGCGGTCGAACGGGCGCGAGACGCCGGTCGGCGAGAGCGCGCCCATCTTCGCGAACGCTGCCCGCGCGAACGCCGTCAGCGCCGCCTCGGTGCCACCGACGATCGCCGCGTCGACCTCGCCGGACTGGATCAGCCGCAGGCCGGTGCCGATCGCGTTCGCGCCCGAGGCGCACGCCGAGACGGTCGCGAACGTCGGGCCGTGCGCGCCGTGCCGCAGCGCGACCGCGGCGCCGGCCGCGTTCGGCATCAGCATCGGGATCGCGAGCGCCGGGAGCGCGCGCGTGCCGCCGTCGCGCAGCAGCTCGATGTCGGTCTCGATCGTCTCCAGCCCGCCGATCCCGGTGCCGATCACGCAGGCGACGCGGCTCGGGTCGTGGCCGCCGGTCCCGCCGTCCCAGCCGGCCTGCGCGATCGCCTCGTCGGCGGCGACGAGCGCAAGCTGCGTGAAGCGGTCCGAGCGCCGCAGCTGCTTCGTGCTGAGGCGCTCGGACGGCTCGAAGCCGGTGGCCGCGCCGAACCCGCCGTCGATTCCCAGCTCCCCCGCGCTCCAGCGCCGGTGCAGGATCTCCGCGCCGACGCCGAGCGCCGTGACCGCCCCCATGCCGGTCACCACCGCCCTGCGCCCCTGCTCACCTGCTCGTTCCGTGTCCGCTCCCGTCGTTCGCCGACTCGGTACCCGATTCTAAATCGACGAATCACGAAATGAGACGGAACGTCCGTTCACCGGGCGCCGCGCCCGCCGCGGGCGCCCGCCCGGCGCCGGCTCAGCCGCGCGGCGGCGCCGGCGGCGCCACGACGCTGAGCGCCAGGTCCCGCAGCTGCGCGGGGTCGACGCCGGCCGGCGCGCCGGTCAGCGGGTCGGTGCCGCTGGCGGCCTTCGGGAAGGCGATCACGTCGCGGATCGACTCGCGACCGCCGAGGATCGCGACGATCCGGTCGATCCCCATCGCGATCCCGCCGTGCGGCGGCGCGCCGAATCTGAGCGCGTCGAGCAGGAAGCCGAAGCGGGCCTGTGCCTCCTCGGCGTCGATCCCCAGCAGGTCGAGGACGCGGCGCTGCACCTCGGGCGTGCTGATGCGGATCGAGCCGCCGCCGATCTCGCTGCCGTCGAGCACGAGGTCGTAGCCGCGCGATCTGAGCGAGCCGGGGTCGTCGAGGTCGCCGGTCGGGGCCGTGAACGGGTGGTGCATCGCGTCCCACCGGGCCTCGTCGTCGTTCCACTCGAACATCGGGAAGTCGACGATCCAGAGCCCGTGGTGCAGCCCGTCGGGCACGAGCCCGAAGCGCCGTCCCAGCTCCAGCCGCAGCTCCCCGAGTGCCTGCGCCGCGACCGCCGGACGGTCGGCGACGATCAGCAGCAGGTCGCCGGGCGACGCCTCCAGCGAGGCGGTCACGGCGGCGATCTCCTCCGGCGTGAGGAACTTCGCGATCGGCGAGCGCCAGCTGCCGTCCTCCTGCACGAACGCCCACACGAGCCCTCTCGCGCGGAAGCGTCTGACCAGGTCGGTGAGCGCGTCGAGCTCGGAGCGCGGCACGTCGCGCGCGCCGGCGTTGATCCCGCGCACGACGCCGCCGGACGCGAGCGCCCCGGCGAAGACTCTGAACTCCGAGGACGCGAGCGCGTCGCCGACGTCCTTGATCTCCAGCCCGAAGCGCGTGTCCGGTCTGTCGGAGCCGAAGCGCAGCAGCGCCTCCTCGTAGGTCATCCGCGGCCACGGCGCGGGCGCCAGCTCGAACGACTCCTCCGCGAAGACGGCGCTCATGACCGCCTCCATCGTCGCGATCACGTCGTCCTCCTCAACGAAGGACAGCTCCAAGTCGAGCTGCGTGAACTCCGGCTGGCGGTCGGCGCGCGAGTCCTCGTCCCGGAAGCAGCGCGCGATCTGGTAGTAGCGCTCCAGGCCGCCGATCATCAGCAGCTGCTTGTAGAGCTGCGGCGACTGCGGCAGGGCCCAGAACGCGCCCGCCTCGACCCGCGAGGGGACGAGGAAGTCGCGTGCGCCCTCGGGCGTCGAGCGCGTCAGGATCGGCGTCTCGACCTCGATGAACTCCTGCTCGTTGAGCACCGAGCGCATCGTCGTGATGACGCGGTGGCGCAGCGCGAGCGCCTCCTGCATGCTCGGGCGGCGCAGGTCGAGCGGGCGGTGGCGCAGGCGCAGCGCCTCGTCCACCGGGCCCTCC
>JAATFK010000176.1 GCA_015655225.1 Solirubrobacterales bacterium
CCTAGCGCGCGCTAGCCGCGGTGGTTGTACGGCGTGACGCCCTGGCCGCGCGAGCGGCGGATCCCCCACAGGATCAGCGTCGAGACGAGCACCGAGGCGATGATCCCGGCGCCGTCGGAGTGGAAGACGAAGTGGCCGATCAGGCCGGCGACGAACGACCCGGCCAGGCCCAGGACGATCGTCGCGGGGATCGACATCGGGTCGGGGCCCGGCAGCGCGAGGCGGGCGAGCGCCCCGACGATCAGGCCGCTGGCCGCGAGCACGATCAGGTAGACGAGCAGGCTCATGCCGGGAGCGTAGCTGGGTGCGCGGCGCCCGGCAGCCTATGATCGCGCGAATGTCGAGCCGCGAGCCCGTGCGCCCCTCCCTGTCCCACCTGCTGCAGGTCCTCTCGCAACGCGATCCCGGGCGCTTCGCGCTCAAGAACGCGGTCCGCGCGGGGGTCGTCGCGCCGGCGCTCTTCGCGATCGCGCTGAAGTGGATCGAGCTGCCGCAGATGGCGCTGTTCGCCGCGTTCGGCTCGATGGCGTTCCTCGTCTTCGTCGACTTCGGCGGGCCGCCCCTCGTGCGCCTGCGCTCCTACCTGCTGCTGGTCGTCGCCGGAGCGATCCTGATCCCGCTCGGGACGCTCTGCTCCCACAGCGTCGTGCTGGCGACGGTCGCGATGGCGATCGTCTCGTTCGCGATCATCTTCTCCGGCGTCCTGAGCGGCGCGATCGCGGCAGCGCAACCGGCCGCGATCCTGCTGTTCGTGCTGCCGGTGATGGTGACGGCGCCGTTCTCCTCGATCCCGGCGCGGCTCGCCGGCCTCGGGCTCGCGGGGGCCGCCGCGATCTCGGCGACGCTGCTGGTCTGGCCGACGCGTCCGCGCGACCGGCTGCGCGTCGAAGCCGGCGTCACCGCGAACCTGCTGGCCGACCTGCTCGCGACGCTCGAGCAGGTCCCCGGCGACGAGGCCGAGCGCACGCGGCGGATCGACCTGGCGCGCGACGCCGTCCGCGAGTTGCGCGAGCGCTTCGTCGCGACGCCGAATCGCCCGAGCGGGACCGGCGGCCGGACGGCGGCGCTCGCCCGCCTCGTCGACGACGTCGGCTGGCTGCTGGCGCTCGTCCGCCAGCCGGCGCTGCTGGAGCCGCCGACCCCCGCGCTCGCGACCCAGCGCGCCGAGGTGCTGGCGGCCGGAGCGCAGGTGCTGCGGGCGAGTGCCGACCAGCTCGACGGCGGCAGCGAGCAGCCCGACCTCGCGCGCCTCGGGGCGGCGCGCGAGTCGGTCGGCGTGATGTTCCTCGCAAGCGTCGCGCGGTCGTGTCGCGGTCGCGACGAGCAGGAGATCGCGGTCGAGCTGACGGAGGCCTTCGAGCTGCGGGCGCTCGCGCACGCCACCTGGCTGATCGGCCGGGACGCGCTGCTCGCGTGCGGGCGCCCGGCGCCGGCGCTCGACAGCGACGACGGCGCCCGGCCGTTCGCGGCCGCCCGCCAGCTCGCGGGCGCGCACGTCAGCCTGCGCTCGGTCTGGCTCCACAACAGCCTGCGCGGCGCGGTCGCGCTGACGCTCGCGGTGCTCGTCGCGCAGCTGGCGGACGTGCAGAACTCGTTCTGGGTCGTGCTGGCGACGCTCTCGGTGCTGCGCTCGCAGGCGCTCGCGACCGGCAGCACGGCGCTGCGCGCGATCGCCGGGACGCTCGCGGGGATCGTCGTCGGCGGGCTGCTGGTGGCGGCCGTCGGGCACGACACCGGCGTCCTCTGGGCGGTGCTGCCGTTCGCGGTGCTGCTGGCTGCGTACGCGCCGCGGGTGCTGACGTTCGTCGCCGGCCAGGCGGCGTTCACGCTCGTCGTGCTGATCCTCTTCAACCTGCTCAGCCCGGTCGGCTGGCGCGTCGGGATCGTGCGTGCCGAGGACATCGGGATCGGCGTCGGGATCAGCGTGCTCGTCGGACTGCTGCTGTGGCCGCGCGGCGTCGGGCGGCTTGCGCGCGACGACGTGGCCGACGCGTACGAGCGGGTCGCGGCGCTGCTCGACGCGGCGATCGTCGCGCTCGTCGACGGCGGCGAGCGCGGCACGGCGCTCGACGAGACCGCGCGCGAGGCGACCGCCGCGTCCGAGCGGCTCGACGACTCGACCCGCCAGCTGCTGGCCGAGCGCACCTCCGCGCACGAGCGGCTCCACGAGCTGACGACGCTGATCGCCGGGATGCAGCACGTGCGCCGCGCCGCCGACCTGCTGCACGGGATGCAGGAGATCGCGGCGAGCGCCCCGCCGGCCGACCCGAGCGTGCGGCTCGCCGCCGGGCGCGCCGCGCTGCTGGCCGACACGCACGCGCTGACCGGCTGGTACGCGAGCCTCGGGGAGAGCGTCGCCGCCAAGGGGCCGGCGCCCGCGCCGGAGTCGCGCGGCGACCTCGACGCGGAGGGCCGGCCGCTGCCGCCCGAGGTCGTGCTGGAGCCGACCGACGGGATCGACGGGACGCTCCCGCCGGGCGTCGCGATCGCGTGGACGAGCTATCACCTGGAGCTGCTGCGAAGCGTCGAGCCCCGGCTCGCGCGGGCGGCTGACCAGGTGCGCCAGATCGACGCGTAGGACGACTCGCGCTCGGCACGGCCGGGGCCGCTCGGGGGGCGCGCGGGTAGGGTCCCGCGCATGGACATCGAGCACAGCGCAGCACTCATCGCCGGAGGCGCCTCCGGCCTCGGCGCCGCCACCGCGCGGCGCCTCCACGCGGCCGGGGCACGGGTCGTGATCGCCGACCTCGACGCGCAGAAGGGCGACGAGCTCGCCGCCGAGCTGGGCGAGCGGGCGACGTTCGTCCGCGCCGACGTGACGAAGCCCGAGCAGGTCGAGGCGGCGGTCGAGCGGGCGGCGGAGCTGGAGGGCGGGCTGCGGATCGCGGTCGCGTGCGCCGGGATCGGCTGGGCCGAGCGGATCGTCAGCAAGCGCGGGCCGCACTCGCTCGACCCGTTCGAGCGGGTGATCGAGATCAACCTCGTCGGGACCTTCAACGTGATGCGCCTGGCGGCGGCGGCGATGCGCGCGAACACGCCGAACGCGGACGGCGAGCGCGGCGTCTGCGTCAACACCGCGTCGATCGCCGCCTACGACGGGCAGATCGGGCAGATCGCCTACAGCGCCTCGAAGGGCGGCATCGTCGGCATGACGCTGCCCGCCGCGCGCGATCTCGCGGGCGTCGGGATCCGCGTCTGCGCGATCGCGCCGGGGACGTTCGACACGCCGCTGCTGGCCGGCCTGCCCGAGCCGGCGCGGACCGAGCTGGGCCGCCAGGTCCCGTTCCCCTCCCGCCTCGGCCGCCCCGACGAGTTCGGCGCGCTCGTCGTGGCGATCGCCGAGAACGCGATGCTGAACGGCGAGGTGATCCGCCTCGACGGCGCGCTGCGGATGCCGCCGAGATGAGCTAGCCTTAGTTGGGCCATGTTCGACCAGGTGAACATCCACGAAGCGAAGACGACGCTCTCGAAGCTGATCGAGCGCGTCGAGCAGGGCGAGGAGATCGTGATCGCCCGCAACGGCAAGCCGGTCGCCCGGCTCGTCGCCGAGAAGCCGCCCGCGAGACCCCGGCGCACCGGCTGGGGGTCGTGGAGAGGCAGAGTCGACATGACCCACTTCGACGAGGGAGACGAGGAGATCGCCCGTCTCTTCGGCATGTACGCCGACGAGGAATGAGGCTCCTGCTCGACACCCACGTGTTGATCTGGTGGGCGGCGGCCGACGACCGCGTCCACCCGGTCGTCCGCGCGCAGATCGAGGACGGTGCCAATGAGGTGCTCGTCAGCGCCGTCACGATCTGGGAGATGGAGACCAAGGCGCAGGCCGGACGGCTGATCGCGCCGGCCGACGCAATCGAGATGCTTCCGGTCTGGGGCTTCATCCCGCTGGCGGTCACGGTCCATCATGCGCGCCTTGCCGCGCACCTCGACCAGCACCATCGCGACCCGTTCGACCGCATCCTGATCGCCCAGGCGCAGATCGAGGACGCGGTCCTCGTGACCGCGGACCGCGCCCTCGACGCCTATCCCGGCGCCCGCCTGCCGGCGGACGGCGGACGGGCTAGCTGAGCCGCTCCACGATCATCGCCTGGCCCATGCCGCCGGCGACGCACATCGTCTCCAGGCCATAGGTTCTGTCGAGCGTCGCGAGGTCGTTCAGGAGCGTCGTCATGATCCGCGCCCCGGTCATCCCGAACGGGTGCCCGAGCGCGATCGCCCCGCCGTGCGGGTTGAGCTGCTCGTCGCTGATCCCCCACTCGCGCTGGCAGGGCACGACCTGCGCCGCGAACGCCTCGTTCAGCTCCACGACGTCGATGTCGGAGATCGACATGCCGGCCTGCGCGAGCACCTTGCGGACCGCCGGGATCGGGCCAAGGCCCATGTACTCCGGCTCGAGCGCCCCCACGCCGGAGGCGACGATCCGCGCCTTCGGCGTCAGGCCGAGCTCCTTCGCCCGCTCCTCCGACATCACCAGCACCGCAGCCGCGCCGTCGTTCAGCGGGCAGGCGTTGCCGGCGGTGACCGTCCCGTCGGGTCTGAAGACGGGCTTCAGCTGCGCGAGCTTCTCCTCCGTCGTGCCGGGGCGTGGCCCGTCGTCGCGGGTGACGAGCGTCTCGGGGACGACGACCTCCTCGCCCTGCTCGTTCGTGACCGTGTGCTCGGGCACGAGCACCGGCGTGATCTCGGCGTCGAAGTGGCCGGACGCCTGCGCGGCGACCGCCCGCTGCTGCGAGATCGCGGCCCAGCGGTCCTGCTCCTCCCGCGTGACGCCCTCGCGCTCGGCGACGTTCTCGGCCGTCAGGCCCATCGGGATGTAGACGTTGACGATCGACCCCTCGGAGCCGTCGAGCTGGTGGTGGAACGGCACCACCGAGCCCCCGCCGGCCCGCGAGACGGCCTCGACGCCGGCCGCGATGTACGTGTCGCCCTCTCCCGCCTTGATCGCGTGGAAGGCCATCCGCAGCGTCTGCAGCGACGAGGCGCAGAAGCGGTTGAGCGTGCAGCCCGGGACCTCCAGCGGGATCCCGGCGAGGATCGAGGCGTTGCGCCCGACGTTGTAGCCCTGCTCCCCCTCGCCGAACGCGGCGCCCATCAGGACGTCGGCGACGGTCGAGAAGTCGACCCCGGGGTTGCGCTCGATCAGGGCGCGCAGCGGGATCGCGGCGAGGTCGTCGGCCCGGACGTCTCTCAGCGAGCCCTTGACGGCCCGGCCGATCGGCGTGCGGATGGCGTCGACGATGACGGCTTCAGCCATGACGATGTGGTCCTTTCGATCAGGTGCCCGGCGGTCGCACTCCACGGGCGTTGTCATCCCCGGCGGTCTCACTCCACGGGGGCCTGCCCGCCAGGGTAGATGATCGTCGGCGTTCAGGCGCTAGAGCCCGAGCCCGCGCACGCCGTCCTCGTCCCAGCCGAGGTGGTGCGCCAGCTCGTGGCGCAGCGTGCGGGTGACCTGCGCCTGCAGCAGGTCGTGGTCGTGCCCGAAGTCGCGCAGCAGCGTGTCGCGGTAGATCACGATCCGGTCGGCGAAGCCGTCCCGCGCGACCGTGTCGCCGTGGTAGAGGCCGTAGGCGCGTCTGCGCCGGCCGCCGTCGGAGATCACGATCGCGACGTGCTCCAGCGCGCGGTGGAACTCGAGCGGGAGGTCGTCGACGGCCGAGCGCACGATCGCGCGGAAGTCCTCCTCGTTCCACGGGTCGATGCCGATCTCGTCGTCCTCGTCCAGCTCCGCCAGGTCGTCCTCGGACTCGCCCCAGGAGCCGTCGCGCGCGAGCTGCTCGGCGCGCTCGACGAGCTGCTCGAACTCCTCCTCGGAGGCGGGCGCGCGCCAGCCGGCGAAGCGCGAGGTCACGAGCGACAGGAAGAACGCGATCACGAACATCGCCGCGACCGCGATCGCGATCCCCTGCAGCAGCCGCAGCGGATAGGTGGCCGCGAGGCCGTCGACGACCGTCACGATCCCGATCGCGAGCGTGAAGGCGGCGATGCTGGCCCAGGCGATGCGGGCTGGAGTCGGCGGACGCATTGTCCTGCCTACGGTAGTCGCCCCGCGCGCGCGAGGCCACCGTCGATCGACGCGACCCGCCGATCTCAGCGCAGGCTGCGGGCGATCACGACGCGCTGGATCTCGTTCGTGCCCTCGTAGATCTGCGTGATCTTCGCGTCGCGCAGCATCCGTTCGACCGGGTACTCGACCACGTAGCCGTAGCCGCCGAGGATCTGGACCGCCTCGACCGTGACCTTCATCGCGTTGTCGGAGTTGAAGAGCTTCGCCATCGCGGAGTACTTGCCGCGGTCGGCATCGCCACGGTCGGCCTTCGCGCACGCCTGGTAGAGCAGCTCGCGGCCGGCGGCCGTCTGCGTCTCCATGTCGGCGAGCTTGAACTGGATCCCCTGGAAGCTGTTGATCGGCTTGCCGAACTGCCTGCGCTCGCCGGCGTAGGCGGCCGCGTAGTCGGTCGCGCCCTGGGCGATCCCGAGCGCCTGGGCGGCGACCCCCAGTCGCGAGCGATCGAGCGTCGCCATCGCGACCTTGAAGCCATGGTTGACCTCGCCGATCAG
>JAATFK010000388.1 GCA_015655225.1 Solirubrobacterales bacterium
CGCGCACCTCGACGAGGTCGGCGGTCGGGATCCGCAGCAGCGCGGAGTGCATCCGCAGCGCGCTGACGAGGCCCGTCTCGGCTCCGGAGGCGACGATCGAGCCGGCGTCGGCGCCGGTCCCGCGGCGCGCCACGACGACGCAGAACATCTCGAGCGCGTGCAACGCCTCGCGCACCGACGAGCGGCTGACGCCGAACGTCTCGGCCACGTCGCGCTCGGACGGCAGTCTGTCGCCGGGCCCCAGCTCGCCCGAGCCGATCGCACGCTCGATCTGGAGGATGATCTCCTCGAACGCCCGCGTGCGCTGAAGCGCTTGGAACGGTGCGGGGGATCGCGTCTCCATCGCGTCCTAGACTACCGCCGTCCCTGGTCGCGGGGTGAGCCTTCAAGAGGCCTAGAGGCCGGTCCTACGATAAGGTAGGGCCATGAGTGGGGATCTGATCGATCTGCGCTGGATGGGCCGCCCCGGCCTGATCGGCAGCTGGCGGCTCGACGACGTCCTGATCGACTGCGGACCGGAGACCACGCTCGAGACGCTGCTCGACCAGCTCGGCGGCTGGGAGCCGCGCGCGCTGCTGCTGACGCACATCCACTTCGACCACGCCGGCGCCGTCGGCGCGCTGGTGCAGCGGTGGCCCGACCTCGAGGTCCACGTCCACCGCGCCGGCGCGCGGCACCTGATCGACCCCAGCCGGCTGTGGGCGAGCGCGAGACGCGTCTTCGGCGACGAGCTCGAGCTGCGCTTCGGCGACATGCGCCCGGTGCCCGAGCGCAACGTCCGGATCCTCGACGGCGGCGAGCGGATCGGCGACGTCGAGGTCGCCGCGACGCCGGGCCACGCCGTCCACCACGTCGCCTACCTCGACACCGCGAGCGGACGCGCCTACGTCGGCGACGTCTGCGGCGTGGTCCTCGACGGCGGGGCGCTGCTGCCCCCGACGCTGCCGCCGGACGTCGCGCTGCGCGACTGGAAGGCGTCGCTCGCGCGCGTCGCCGCGTGGGACCCGGTCGAGCTGGCCCTCACCCACTACGGCCTCGTCGCGGCGCCGCGGGAGCACGTCGTCGCGGTCGCCGCCGCCCTCGACGAGCAGGAGCGCGCCGCGCTCGGCGGCGAGGAGGCCTACGTCGAGCACGTCCGCGCCGGGCTCGCCGAGCACGCGACGCCGCGGCAGCTGGCCGACTACGAGTTGGTCGTCCCGCTCGTCCAGAACTACCGCGGCATGCGGCGCGCGCTCGACGCGGCCCTCGCCTAGAACACGGGCGTCTCGGTGTAGCGGCCGAACAGGCCCTCCAGCGCCTTCACGATCTCCCCCATCGACGCGTGCGCCTTGACCGCCTCGATCGTCGCCGGCATCAGGTTCGCGTCGGGGTCGCGGGCGACCCGCAGCAGCTCGTCGAGCGTCTCCTGCACGCGGACGTTGTCGCGCGTGCGCTTGAGCTCGGTGAGGCGGTCGATCTTGCGGCGCTCGCTGGTCGGGTCGATCTTGTGGACCTCGATCTCCTGGTCCTCGGTCTCGTCGACGAACTTGTTGACGCCGACGACGGTCCGGTCGCCGGCCGCCTTGCGCTGCGCGAAGTCGTAGGCGAAGTCGGCGATCTCGCGCTGGAAGAAGTTCTGCTCGATCGCCGCCAGCGTGCCGCCGATCCCCTCGATCTGCTCCAGGTAGCGGTTGATCGATCTCTCGAAGTCGCGGGTCAGGGCCTCGACGTAGTACGAGCCGCCGAACGGATCGATCACCTGCGTGACGTTCGTCTCCTCCGCGATGATCTGCTGCGTGCGCAGCGCGACCTTCATCGCCAGCTCGGACGGGATCGCGTAGGCCTCGTCGAGGCCGTTCGTGTGCAGCGACTGGGTCCCGCCGAGCACGGCCGCGAGCGCCTGGATCGCGGTCCGCACGATGTTGTTGAGCGGCTGGGGCTTCGTGAGCGTGGCGGCGGCCGTCTGCGTGTGGAAGCGCATCCGCATCGACTCCGGGTTCTGCGCGCCGAACTCCTCTCTCATCATCCGCGCGTAGGTCCGTCGCAGCGCGCGGAACTTCGCGACCTCCTCGAAGAAGTCGGCCTGGCAGACGAAGAAGAACGAGAGCCGCGGCGCGAAGGCGTCGACCGACAGGCCGGTCGCCGTCACCGTCCGCACGTACTCGCGCGTCGTGGCGATCGTGAAGGCGGCCTCCTGGAGCGCGCTCGAGCCCGCTTCTGAGATGTGGTACCCGCTGATGTTGATCGGGTTGTAGCGGGCCATGCGCCCGGCCGTGTAGGTGATCGTGTCTCGCACGATCCGCATGCTCGGCTCCGGCGGGTAGATCCACTCCTTCTGCGCGATGTACTCCTTCAGGAC
>JAATFK010000284.1 GCA_015655225.1 Solirubrobacterales bacterium
CGATCGCGGCGGGGCAGGGCGACGGCCGGACCGTGCACATCGCGCTGGCCGGCGGCTTGACCCCGGGGGCCGCCTACGAGCGGCTGGCGGAGCTGGTCACCGACTGGAGCGGAGTGGAGCTGTGGCTCGGCGACGAGCGCGCCGTCGGCCCCGACGACCCCGAGTCGAACGAGCGGATGGTCCGCGAGACGCTGCTCCAGCGGGTCGGCACGGCGCAGCCGCGCATCAACCGCGTGCCGACGCCGGGAACCGCCGAGGAGCTGGCCGAGGCCTACTCCCGCGAGCTGCTCACGCGCGTCCCGCTCGGCCCCGACGGGGTCCCGCTGCTCGACGTCGCGCTGCTCGGGCTGGGGGAGGACGGCCACACCGCGTCGCTCTTCCCGCACGCCCCGGCGCTCGACGTCCACGGCGGCGCGTCGGTGCTGCCGGTGCACGACGCGCCGAAGCCGCCGCCGGACCGCGTCACCCTCAGCCTCGACGTGCTGCGCGCCGCGCGCGTCTCGCTGATCCTCGCGGCCGGCGACGGCAAGGCGGAGCCGGCCGCGAAGCTGCTGGCCGGGCCCGACCCCGCGACGCCCGCGAGCCTGCTCGCCGACCTGGACCAGCTGGAGCTGGTGCTGGACGAGGCGGCCGCGGCCGACATCCCACCGGAGGAGCGCGCATGACGACCACGAAGCTGCCGCCCGCGGACGCGCTCGTCTTCTTCGGCGCGACCGGCGACCTCGCCTACAAGCAGATCTTCCCGGCGCTCCAGTCGATGATCAGACACGGCCACCTCGACGTGCCGGTGATCGGCGTCGCGAGAGCCGGCTGGACGCTCGACGACCTCAAGAGACGCGCCCACGACTCGCTGACCGAGCACGGCGGCGTGGACGACGAGGCGTTCGGGAAGCTGATGGACCAGCTCGCCTACATCGACGGCGACTACGCCGATGCCGCGACCTTCAGAGCGCTGCGCGACAGACTCGGCAGAGCCCAGCATCCGCTCCACTACCTCGCGATCCCGCCGACGCTGTTCGGCACGGTCGTCGAGGCGCTCGGCAGCTCCGGCTGCGCCGACGGCGCGCGCGTCGTGATCGAGAAGCCGTTCGGCCGCGATCTCGCGTCCGCGCAGGAGCTGAACCGGACGCTCGGGAGCGTCTTCCCCGAGAGCTGCATCTTCCGGATCGACCACTACCTCGGCAAGGAGCCGGTCGAGAACCTCCTCTACTTCCGCTTCGCGAACGCGTTCCTGGAGCCGATCTGGAACCGCGGCTACGTCCGCTCGATCCAGATCACGATGGCCGAGAGCTTCGGCGTCGCCGGGCGCGGCGCCTTCTACGACGAGGCCGGCGCGATCCGCGACGTGATCCAGAACCACATGCTGCAGGTGCTCGCGCTGCTGACGATGACGGCGCCCTCCGAGCACGCGCCGGACGCGATCCGGGCCGAGAAGGGCCGCCTCCTGAGCGCGATCGACCCGCTGCGGCCGGAGGACGTGGTGCGCGGCCAGTTCGCCGGCTACCACGACGAGCCGGGCGTCGCCGCCGACTCGACGGTCGAGACCTTCGCCGCCGTCAGACTCCACATCGACACCTGGCGCTGGGCCGGCGTCCCGGTCCTGATCCGCGCCGGCAAGTGCCTGCCGACGACCGGCACGGAGGTGCTGGTCGAGCTGCACCACCCGCCGATCCCGGTCTTCGACCGAGAGCACCCGGGCGACCCCAACACGCTGCGCTTCACGCTCAGCCCGCAGGTCGAGATGGGCCTCGGCGCGCGCGCGAAGGTGCCGGGGGAGAAGATGGTCGGCGAGAACGTCGAGCTGGTCGCCCGCCACGAGCACCAGCCCGACGAGATGCCTCCGTACGAGCGGCTGCTGGGCGACGCGATGAGAGGCGACCCGACGCTCTTCGCCCGCGAGGACAGCGTCGAGGCGGCGTGGCGCGTGGTCGAGCCGATCCTCGGCGACGCGACGCCCGTGCACGAGTACGAGCGCGGCACCTGGGGGCCGGCGGAGGCCGACCGGCTGCTCGGCAGAGGCGACCGCTGGCACGTACCGAAGGGAACAGGAGCCCCATGAGCACCGTCACGCAGGCGAGCAGACTGCCGGCCTGGGAGGCGCTCCAGCGCCACCGCGAGCAGCTCGGCGAGATCAGCCTCCGCGAGCTGTTCGCGGCCGACCCGACGCGCGGCGAGACGCTCGCCGCCGAGGGCGCCGGCCTCTACCTCGACTACTCCAAGCAGCTGGTGACGGCCGAGACGGTGCGGCTCCTGATCTCGCTGGCGGAGCAGGCCGGCGTGCGCGCGCGGATCGAGGCGATGTTCCGCGGCGAGAAGATCAACGTGAGCGAGGGCCGCGCGGTGCTGCACGTCGCGCTGCGGGCGCCGCGCGACGAGTCGATCGAGGTCGACGGCGTCGACGTCGTGCCCGAGGTCCACGCGGTGCTCGACAAGATGGCCGCCTTCTCCGACCGCGTCCGCTCGGGCGCCTGGACCGGCCACACCGGCAAGCGCATCCGCGCGGTCGTCAACATCGGCATCGGCGGCTCCGACCTCGGTCCCGCGATGGCGACGCAGGCGCTCGCCGACTACGCGCAGCGGGACCTCGAGAGCCGCTTCGTCTCGAACGTCGACGCGAACGACTTCTACGAGAGAACGCGCGATCTCGACCCGGAGGAGACGCTCTTCGTCGTCTCCTCGAAGACCTTCACGACGCTGGAGACGCTGACGAATGCGACGACCGCGCGCGACTGGCTGCTGGCCGCGCTCGGCGGCGACGAGAGCGCCGTCGCGAAGCACTTCGTCGCGGTCTCGACGAACGCCGAGGCGGTCGCCGAGTTCGGCATCGACACCGACAACATGTTCGAGTTCTGGGACTGGGTCGGCGGGCGCTACTCGTTCCCGTCCGCGATCGGCCTCTCGCTGATGGTGGCGATCGGGCCCGGCAACTTCCGCCAGATGCTGGCCGGCTTCCACGAGATCGACGTCCACTTCCGCACGACGCCGTTCGAGCGCAACCTGCCGGTCCTGCTCGCGCTCGTCGGGATCTGGAACAACGACGTGCTCGGGCACGAGACGGTCGCGGTGCTGCCCTACGACCAGTATCTCGAGCGCTTCAGCGCCTACCTCCAGCAGCTGGAGATGGAGAGCAACGGCAAGCACGTCGACCTCGACGGCAAGCCGGTCGACTACCAGACCGGGACGATCGTCTGGGGCCAGCCGGGCACGAACGGCCAGCACGCCTTCTACCAGCTGATGCACCAGGGCACGAAGATCGTGCCCTCGGACTTCATCGGCTTCAACCAGCCGCTGCACCGGCTCGGGCGCCACCACGACCTGCTGATGGCGAACCTCTTCGCGCAGACCGAGGCGCTCGCCTTCGGCCGCAGCGCCGAGGAGATCGCGGCCGAGGGCGGTCCCGCGTCGCAGGTGCCCCACCGCGTGACGGAGGGGAACC
Organism: Solirubrobacterales bacterium; assembly: GCA_015655225.1. Classification (GTDB taxonomy): domain Bacteria; phylum Actinomycetota; class Thermoleophilia; order Solirubrobacterales; family Solirubrobacteraceae; genus Conexibacter. Next base: position 3,437 of record JAATFK010000284.1, read on the forward strand.
GTCCCAGCACGACGATCCTCGCCGACCGCCTCACGCCCGAGACGCTCGGCCGGCTCGTCGCCCTCTACGAGCACAAGGTGTTCGTGCAGGGGACGATCTGGGCGATCGACTCGTTCGACCAGTGGGGCGTCGAGCTGGGCAAGAGACTCGCCCAGCGGATCATCCCCGAGCTGGAGTCGGCGGCCGAGCCGCCGCTCGACCACGACAGCTCGACCAACACCCTGATCCGCCGCTACCGCGAGCGGCGCGGCGGCTGACGGCCGGTGGCGGCGCGGCGGGCGCCTAGCGCCGGCCGCCGCCTCCGCCGCCGAAGAGCGACAGGAAGAACAGGAAGACGTTCACGACGTCGAGGAAGATGCTCGCGGCGATCGGCACCGCCGACTCGATCCCGGCGCGGCGCAGGCGGTTGAAGTCGAAGATCGAGTAGGCGCCGAAGAGGCCCAGCCCGAGGACGCTCCAGATCACGTTGCGGCCGGGGATGTTGACGAACAGCAGCACGAGCCCGACCGCCAGCAGCGCCAGCAGCGCGAAGAAGAGCCCGCGTGCCCAGCCGGAGAAGTCGCGTCTGGTCGCGTAGCCGTAGGAGCCGAGGGCGCCGACGAACAGCCCGGTCGCGCCGCCCGCCTGCCAGAGCGCGGAGGGATCGGCCGAGGCGTAGTCGGCGAGGACCGGGCCGACGGCGATCCCGAGCACGAGCCCGGCGGCGAACAGCATCCCGGTCGCGAGCTGCTGCGATCTGCGGACCGCGATGTTGAGCCCGAACAGCAGCGCGAACGCGACGATGAAGGCGACCAGCCCGGCGCCGCCGGTGAGGTTGCGTCCGAGGTAGGCGCCGAGCGCGAAGAAGCCGAGGGTGAACGAGACGAGCCCCATGGCCTGGCCGAAGACGGCGCGTGCGTCGACGGCGGCGGGGCGAGGAGTCGAGATCGAGCCCGCGTAGCGGGCCGACGGATCAACGGACATCGGGGGTGCGTCCTCTCTCGAAGCGGATTTCGATGGGTGTCGGCAGTTTCACGGCCGGACTGGACTGCCGCCGCGCGCGGCGCCGCCGGACGAGTGCCGCGCCGCCGGCGACCAGCACAGCGTAGAGCCAACCGAGGACCACGTCGAAGACGTAGTGCTCGCCGCTGTAGACGAGCGTCCACGCCATCGCCAGCACGTAGGCGATCATCAGCGCCCGCAGCCACCAGCGCGCCCGCG
>JAATFK010000045.1 GCA_015655225.1 Solirubrobacterales bacterium
CCGCGGCTGCTGATCTGCGACGAGCCGGTCAGCGCGCTCGACGCCGCCAACCGCGGCTTCGTGCTGGCGCTGCTCGGCCGCCTGCGCGACGAGCTGGGGATCGCGATGGCGATCATCTCCCACGACCTCGTGAGCATGGCCGGCGTCGCCGACCGCGTCGCGGTCCTGAACGAGGGCCGGATCGTGGAAGAGGGCCCGACCGAGCGCGTCTTCTCCTCTCCCCAGCATCCCTACAGCGAGCTGCTGCTCGCCTCCGCGCCGCGCAACGTGCGCGAGCGCTGGCGGGCGAGCCCCACCGGCGCGAGCACGAACAGCGCCAGCGCCGCTGCGCGCGCATGAGCACCACGTCCACCACCTGCATGAGAGGCAGCGCATGAGCATCGAGTTCATCGGCCACGTCTTCCCGCACGAGATGTCGGAGACGATCGGCCGCTCCGGGCCGGTCGTGCAGCCCGACTACCTGCGAGCGCTCGCCCGCGCGCACGAGGCGGCCGGCTTCGACCGCGTGCTGATCCCGCACTCCGCCTCGATGGTCGACGGCTTCGTCCTCGCCGACCAGACGCTGCAGGCGACCGAGCGGCTCGGCGTCCTGCTCGCCCACCGGCCCGGCTTCGTCGCGCCGACGTACGCGGCGCGCAGCTACGCGACGCTCGACGCGTTCCACCCCGGCCGCATCGCGCTCCACGTGATCAGCGGCGGCGACGACGCCGACCAGGCGCGTGACGGCGACTGGACCGACAGAGCGGCGCGCTACCGCCGCAGCGGCGAGTTCCTGCAGATCGCCAAGCGGGAGTGGGCGTCCGGGCCGGAGCCCGCGTCGCACTTCGACTACGAGGGCGAGTTCTACAGAGTCAAGGACGCCTGGTCGACGGTCGTGCCGGCGGCCGGCCGGATCCCGATCTACTTCGGCGGCGCGTCCGCCGACGCGGTCCGCGTCGCCGCCGCCGAGGCCGACGTCTACGCGCTCTGGGGCGAGCCGCTGGAGGGCGTCCGCTCCCGCATCGCGCAGGTGCAGGAGGCGGCCGCCGCGCACGGGCGCTCGCTGAAGTTCAGCGTCTCCCTGCGGCCGATCGTCGCCGACACCGAGGCGGCCGCGTGGGAGCGCGCGCACGAGCTCCTGCGCGTCGCGGAGGAGCGCACCGGGGCCAACAGCCAGTGGCGGGGGTTCGCGAAGAACGAGGGGTCGCAGCGGCTGCTGCGCTTCGCCGAGGACGCCGAGCTGCACGACAGACGGCTGTGGACGAAGCTCGCCGAGGTGACCGGCGCGGCCGGCAACTCGACCGCGCTGGTCGGCAGCCACGAGCAGGTCGCCGAGGCGCTGCTGGACTACGTCGACGTGGGCGCCACGACGCTGCTGATCCGCGGCTACGAGCCGTACGCCGACGCGGTCGCCTACGGGCGGGTGATCGAGCTGGTGCGCGAGCGCCTCGCCGCGCGCGCCGACGCCGGCGCCGCCGCGCCCGCCGCCGTCGCCGGATGACCACGACCTTTCCCGACTCAGGAGCTTGCTTCCATGCCCGTTGAGCTGATCGGCCTCATCAGCACGCAGGACCAGTCCGAGACGCGGTCCGCGAGCGGCCCGCTGATCGACCTGCCGTACGTGCGCCGGTTCTCCCGCGCGCACGAGGACAGCGACTTCGACCGCGTCCTGATCGGCTACTCGTCGGCGTCGCCCGACGGGCTCCAGGTCGCCGCCTACGCCTCCGCCCACACGGAGCGGCTCGGCTTCCTGATCGCCCACCGCCCCGGCTTCGTCTTCCCGACCGTCGCGGCGCGCGCGTTCGCCACGCTCGACCACTTCAGCGGCGGCCGCATCGCGCTCCACACGATCAGCGGCGGCCACGACAGCGAGCAGGCGCGCGACGGCGACTTCACGACGAGAGCCGAGCGCTACGCGCGCAGCGGCGAGTTCCTGCAGATCCTGAAGCGCGCCTGGACGGAGGACGCGCCGTTCTCGTTCGCGGGCGAGCACTATCGCTTCGAGGACTTCGTCAGCGAGGTCAAGCCGCTCCAGCAGCCGCGCATCCCGCTCTACTTCGGCGGCTCCTCGGAGGCGGCGTACCGCGTCGGCGGCGCCGAGGCGGACGTGTTCGCGCTGTTCGCGCAGCCGCTCGCGCAGATCGCCGAGGAGATCGCCCAGGTGCGCGCGGCGGCCGAAGCGGCCGGCCGGGAGGAGCCGCCGCGGATCAGCGTCTCGTTCCGCCCGATCCTCGGCGCGACCGAGGACCTCGCGTGGGAGCGCGCGCACCAGATCCTGGAGACGACGCAGCAGCGGATCGCGGCGGGCGCGCGCTTCCGCGGCTTTCGGAACTTCGGCAACGGACCGAAGACGAGCGGCTCGCAGCGTCAGCTCGACGCCGCCGCGCGCGGAGAGCGCCACGACCGCGCGCTGTGGACGCCGCTCGCCGCCGCGACCGGCGCCGGCGGCAACTCGACGGCGCTCGTGGGGACCGCCGAGACGGTCGCCGAGGCGCTGCTCGACTACGTCGACATCGGCGTCTCGACGCTGCTGATCCGTGGCTACGACCCCTACGACGACGCGATCGACTACGGCCGCGAGCTGATCCCGCGCGTGCGCGAGGGCGTCGCCCGGCGCGAGCGCGAGGGTGCGATCGTCGGCGCCGTGCCGGCGACGGTGTCCGCATGAGCGCCGTGGTGGCGGTGACCGAGTTCACCGACCCCGGCTGTGTCTGGTCGTGGAGCTCGGAGCCGAAGCTGCGCTGGCTGCGCCACCGCTACGGGGCGGCGCTCGACTGGCGCCGCGTCTTCGGCGTGCAGATCGACTCGCTCGCGGAGCGCTTCCCCGGCAGCGACCCGGTCGAGTCGGCGGAGCAGTTCCGCGCCGGCTGGCTCGAGGTCGCCGCCCACTCGGGCGCGCCGATCACCGAGCGGCTGGAGTGGATGCACCGCTCGACGCGGCCGGCGGCGCGCGCCGCGAAGGCCGCCGAGCTGCAGGGGCCGGCGGTCGCGGAGGCGGTGCTGCGGCGGCTGCGCGAGGCGGTCTTCGTGCTTGGGCGCCCGGGGGACAGCGAGGCGCGGATCGCGGAGGCGCTCGTCGGCGTGCCCGGCCTGGAGCTGGCGCGGCTGCTGAGCGACGCCGACTCGGCCGCGATCGGTGACGCGGTGGCGGCCGAGTGGGAGGAGACCCGCAATCCGCGCGCCGAGGTGATCGGGCTGACCGAGCCGCTGCCGGCGCCCGGCGCCGCGGCGCCCGACGGCGAGCGGATCCGTTACGGCTTCCCGACGCTGATCGTGTCGGGGCCGGAGGGCGAGCGGGTCGTGCCGGGCTGGCGCGCGCCGGCGGTCTACGTCGCCGCGATCGAGGCGGTCGCGCCGGAGCTGGCGGGGATCGAGGAGTCGCTGCTGGAGCCGGAGGCGGCGCTGGAGCGCTACCGCTCGCTCGACGCGCGCGACCTGGAGCTGCTGACCGGCGGCGTGGAGCCGCCGGCCGACGCGGTTCGGATCGAGACCGCGACCGAGCCGCTC
>JAATFK010000083.1 GCA_015655225.1 Solirubrobacterales bacterium
CCTCGCCGAGCGCCGCCGGCACGCCGGTCGCCCGCGCCAGGTCGGTCGCGATCCGCATGTCCTTCAGCATCAGCGCCAAGCGGAAGCCCGAGTCGTAGGACCCGGGCAGCACGAATCTCGGGAGCTTCACCTCGGTCGACCCGCTGCGTCCGCTGGAGCCGTTGATCGCCTCGAGCATCGTGGCGGCGTCGAGGCCGAACGCCTGTCCGACGGCGAGCGCCTCGGCGCTGACGAGGAGGTGCGTCGCCGACAGGAGGTTGTTGAGCGCCTTGAGCGCGTGACCGGCGCCGACCGGACCGACGTGGACGGTCGATCTGCCGAGGTCGTCCAGCAGCGGACGCGCACGCGCCACGTCGGCGTCGCCGCCGCCGACCATGATCGTGAGCGTCCCCGCCCGCGCGCCCGCGACGCCGCCCGAGACCGGCGCATCGACCACGTCGATCCCGATCGCGGCGGCGCGCGTCGCCAGCTCGCGTGTCGCGAGCGGCTCGGAGGAGCCCATGTCGATCAGCAGCGTCCCCAGCTCGATCCGCTCGAGCAGCCCGCCGTCCAGCAGCGCGGCGTTGACGATCGCCGAGCTCGGCAGCATCACCACGACGATCCCCGCGCCCGCGACGGCCTCGACGGGATCGTCGACCGCCGCCACGCCGCTCGCCTCCGAGAACGCGGCGCGCGCCGCCGGCGAGACGTCGGTCCCGCGCACGTCCCAGCCGGCCGCGGCGAGGCGGGTCGCCATCGGCACCCCCATCTGTCCCAGGCCGACGAACGCGACCGAGCGGCGCGACTCAGGTGGCGCCGAGCTCATCGAGCACCTTCTCCGCCGTGCGGAACGACTCCAGCGCCGCCGGGACGCCGCAGTAGATCGCCGTCTGCAGCAGCGTCTCCTGGATCTCCGCGACGGTGCAGCCGTTGGTGATCGCGCCGCGCACGTGAACGCCGAGCTCGTGGTTGCGACCGAGCGCGGTCAGCATCCCGAGGTTCAGCAGGCTGCGCGTGCGACGGTCGAGGCCGGGACGGGTCCAGACGGCGCCCCAGCAGTACTCGGTCACCAGCTCCTGGACGGGCTTCGTGAAGTCCGACGCGGCGGCCAGCGAGCGCTCGACGTGCTCCGTGCCCAGCACCTCCTTGCGCGTCTCGAGTCCTCGTGCGAGCCGGTCGTCTTCGGCGGACGCGCTCACGACGTCGCCCCCCGCTCGTAGTCCTCGTCGCCGACGGCGTCGAGCCACTCGTGCCCGCCGAGCGAGATCGCGAGATGGACGAGGTAGCCGTCGCTCGCGGCGCCGTGCCAGTGCTCCTCTCCCGGCGGGATCCAGACGGTGTCGCCGGCGCGGATCGCGCCGCCGTGGCCATCGCGTGCGACCGCCCAGCCGTGCCCGCTCGTCACGTGCAGGATCTGTCCCCGCTCGTGCGTGTGCCAGTGGGTGCGAGCGCCCGGCGGGAAGAAGACGCTGTTTATCGTCACCTCGTCGGTCGTCGGCAGGACGGGATCGGCGAGCACGGTGCCGGTGAACGTCGGCCCGCGCTCGTCGGAGGGGCCGTCGCTGCGTCCAGGGATGATCTTCATCTGGTGGAGTCCTCGTGGTCGGGGTCGTAGAGGCGGGTGCCGCCGGCGACGTCGCCGATCGCGTCGACGACGCGGTTGGAGATCAGGTCGCCGTAGCCGAGCTGCGTCGCGAGTCCGAAGCTCGCCAGCGGGCCGGCGGCGTTGAGCGCGGGGACACCGAGCTCGCGCACGTGGTCGAGGTAGAGCACGACGTCCTTCGTCATCAGCTTGCTCGTCAGCCCGCCCTCGAGGTAGTCGCCCTGGACGATCCGCGGGAAGCGGTTCTGCGTCGCGAAGTTGACCCCGCTGGAGCTGTTGAGCACGTCGAGGAAGGTCGTCAGCTCCAGCCCGGCCTTGCGAGCGGCGACCATCACCTCGGCGGTCGCCGCGAGGCTGACCGCGTTGAGGAAGTTGTTCAGCAGCTTCGCGGTGTGGCCCGCCCCCGCCTCGCCCATGTGGAAGACGTTCGCGGCGAACGTGGCGAACAGCCAGTCGAGGGAGTCGACGACGTCCTTCTCGCCGCCGACCATGATCGACAGCGTCCCCTTCTCGGCCGCCGCGGCGCCGCCGCTGATGCCGGCGTCCAGCAGCGCGACGCCGCGTTCGCGCAGGACGCCGTGCAGCCGTTGCGTCGAGCTGGGCGCGGCCGTCGAGAGGTCGACGACGATCTGGCCCTCGCGCGCGTGCGCGAGGATCCCGTCGGCGCCGAGGACGACCGACTCGACGACGGTGGAGTCGGGCAGCGAGAGAAGGAACACGTCCGTCTCGGCGGCCACCGCCGCGATCGATGCGGCCGCGGCCGCGCCGGTCTCCTCGGCCCGTCCGGCGACCGGGTCGAAGCCCACGACCGGATGCCCAGCGGCGACGACCCGGGCCCCGATGCGACCGCCCATGTTGCCCAGTCCGATGATGCCGATGCGCTGCGATGCCATGTTCGTCAGGCTCCTCTCGTGTATCCGTCGACGACCGCCGGGTCCCAGAGGCCCGCTCCGCCGGACGGCCGAACGGTGCTCACGACGGTCGCCCCGCCGTCGACCGAGACGACCTCCCCGGCCATGTAGGAGGCGTCCTCACTGAGCAGGAACGCGACGACCGCCGCGATCTCCTCCGGACGCCCGGCCCGGCGCATCGGCGCGGTGCTCGCGCGTCTGGCCATGTCGCCGCCGCCGCCCGTCTGCGCCTCCCCCGCCGCCGCGAACAGCGGCGTCGGGACGATGCCGGGCGCGACCGCGTTGACGCGGATGCCGAGCGGGGCGCCGTACATCGCCGCGGTGCGCATCAGTCCGAGAACGCCGTGCTTCGACGTGTGGTAGGCGACCAGGTCGGCGGCGGCGCGCAGGCTCGCGATCGACGCGGTGACGACCACCGCCCCGGGCGCCCCGCTCTGCGCCCGAAACTGCCGGAAGCCGGCGCGCAGGCCGAGGAAGACGCCGGTCACGTTGATCGCCATCACCCGCTCGAAGTCGGCGAGCGCCATCTCGGGCAGCGGGGCGAACGAGCCGGGGATGCCTGCGTTGAGGTGGTGGAGGTCGACCCGGCCGAAGCGCTCCAGCGCGGCTGCCATGTAGCGCTCGACCGCGCGCTCGTCGCTGACGTCGGCCGCCACCGCGATCGCCTCGCCCGGCAGCTCCGCCGCGACCCGCGCCGCCCGCTCCCCGTCGACGTCGACCGCCACCACGCGGGCGCCCTCCTCCGAGAGCCGTCGCGCCGACGCCGCGCCCAGGCCGCCCGCGGCCCCCGTCACGATCGCCACTCTGTCGTTCAGGCGCATGGAGGGCTAGAACTCGGGGTGGTAGCTGGCGATGTTCGCCTTCGTGTAGACCTTGAACGCCGGCAGCGTGACGCGCTGGACTCTGCTGCCTCTGAAGGCCGCGACGAGGGAGTCGATCGAGTCGGTCACCTCGGTTCTCGGGTAGGTCGGCGCGGTCAGGCCGACCTGGCCGTTCGCGACGAGCGCCGCGACCGGCGTGGAGCCGCCGAAGTCGGCGAGTCTCACGCGGCCGGACTTGCCGGCTTGCTGGATCGCTCTCGCCGCGCCGACCGTGAGGTCGGAGTAGTCGGAGACGATCAGGGTCAGGTCGGGGTTCGACTGCAGGAGGTTCTGCGCGGCCGCGTAGCCCTTCGTCGTGGTGTAGTCGGTGCGCAGCTCGCCGGCGACCTGGAAGCCGGGGTCGGTTCTCTGGATCTCCTTGACGTCGAGGTCGACCAGCTTCGACAGGCTGTCGACGGCGAGACCCGTGATCAGCCCGACCTTCTGCGGTCCCGGGTACTGCTTCGCGATCGCCTGGAACCACTCGAGGATCCGCTGGCGCGTGAAGTACCCGGACGAGTAGTTGAGCGTTCCCGGCTGCCACAGGCCCGCGTCGGTCGCCTGGATGTAGCGGCCGCACAGCGGCTGGTTGACGACCGCGACGACGATGCCTCTGGCGGGCGCCTGCTGGCTCGCGACATTGCAGTCGAGGCTCGAGTCGATCGGACCGAGCGAGAACGCGGTGAAGCGGCCGCTCTGCATCGCCGTCTGGAGCTGGTTGAACTGTCTCTGCGGATCGAAGGCGCCGTCGTAGACGGTGACCGAGACGCCGTCTCTCTTGCCGGCCGCCTGTGCCGCGGCCTTGCCCGCCGCTCCGTAGGCGTTGCCGGTGCCGTAGACGAAGTAGGCGATCTTCGGCGAGCCGGAGACCTTGATCTGGTGCGTCCCGACGTCGACCGTGGCGGAGCCGCTGCCGCCGCCGCCGCTGCTGCTGCCGCCGCTCGGGCTCGACGAGCTGCTCCCGCACCCGGCGAGCGCCAGGACGACCGCCGCGCCGCTCAACGCGAACGCGGACTTCGCTGTTCGGATCCGCATGCCTCTCCTCATGGTCGATGCCGACGACGCCGGCGCCGTCATTGATCCTGCTGCAATCCGCGCGCGTCAACGAACGAGCGAGCGACGCGACTTGTGGGCCTTCACAATTCGCGTCTGAGCCGCGCGAGCGCGGCCGGGATCTCGCCGGGCTCGAGCGTGAGGCCGACGACCGCGCCGTCGGCTCCGGCCGCGCGCATCGCGGCGACCGCCGCCCCGAGCGCCTCGGGCGAGTCCTCGGTCACGCGTGGCACGATCGGCAGCTCCGGCCACGTCGCGCGTGCCTGTGCGACCTCCGCGGCCGTGAGCATGATCGGATGCCAGGTGGCGTGAAGCTCGCGGGCGCGCAGGGCCGCGCGCCGCGAGGCGCCGCCGATCCACAGCTCCGGCGGCGGCGTCGGCAGCGGCCCGAAGGTCGCGTCCTCGAACTGCCAGTGCTCGCCCGCGAAGCCGGGCTCGCCGGCCCACAGCGCTCGCATGACGCGGATCGCCTCCTCCGTCCTGCGCCCACGCTCGTCGAAGGGGCAGCCCATGAAGCGGAACTCGTCCTCGTGCCAGCCGACGCCGAGCCCGAGGCGCAGGCGCCCGCCGGACAGCTCCTGGACCCCGGCGGCCAGCTTCGCGAGCAGCAGCGGGTTGTGCAACGGCAGCACGAGCACGGAGGTGCCGAGCCGGACGCGACTGATGCGTGCCGCGAGGAACGCGAGCGCCGGCAGCGGATGGACGACGTTGCCGTAGGCGGCGGCTGCCGCGGGACCGGCGACGACGTGCTCCGTCATCCAGACGGAGTCGAAGCCAAGCTCCTCCGCGGCCTCGGCGATCGCGACGACGGTCGCCGCGCTCGCCCGCGGATGGGCGTTGGCGAGGTGGACGCCGAGCTCGAACGCCATCGGCTAGGCCGTGTGCTCCAGCGGGGGGAAGCGCGGCGCCCGGCGCTCCGTGAAGCTGGCGACGCCCTCGGCCAGATCAGGGCGGTCGAGCGACGCGACCATCGCGACGTCGGCCGCCGCGTAGGCGGCGCCGAGGTCGCGCTCCAGGTCGTCGTGCACCTGGCGCTTGATCACGGCCATCGACGTCGGCGAGCTCCAGGTCGCCAGCTCCCGGGCGTAGTCGAGCGCGGCATCGAGCATCGCGTCCGCGGGCGCGACGCGGTTCACGAGACCGAGCTCGCAGGCCTCGTCGGCGAGGACGATGCGCCCGGACAGCAGGAGGTCGAGCGCGGCGGCAGGACCGACGAGCCGCGTCAGGAGCCACGACAGCCCGTGCTCGGCGACGAGGCCGCGGCGCGCGAACGCGGTCGTGAGTCTCGCGCCCTCGGCGGCGAACCGCAGGTCGCACATCGCCGCGAGCATCAGCCCCATGCCGGCGGCGGCGCCGTTGACGGCGGCGATCACCGGCTTCGGGATCGAGCGCACGAACGTGTGCGGACGGTCGTCGATGATCTCCGGATGGTTGCCCGGCGAGATCTCGTCGAGGTCGCCGATGTCGGCGCCCGCGCAGAAGCCGCGTCCCGCGCCCGTCACGACGATCGCCCGGACCTCCGCGTCGGCGCCGGCGCGCGCCAGGGCATCGTGGTAGGCGAGCCCGAGCTGTGGCGTCCAGGCGTTGAGGCGATCGGGACGGTTCAAGGTGATCGTCGCGACCCGCTCGGCGACGTCGTAGAGGACGAGATCGGTTGCGGCGTCGGTCATCTCAGATGTACTCCACGTAGGTGATCGGTGAGCGCGCATGATCGATGAAGTTGCGCTCGTCGACGTACAGCTCGGTCATCAGCGGCAGCTCGGCGAGCCGGGCCTGCCACGACAGCGACTCGAAGCGCCACTCGACGATCCCGTCGACGTCGTGGCGCCGGAGCCCGACCGCGCCGGCTGCCCGCTCGCTCGCGTAGTCGACGCCATGGAGCTGCCGATAGCGGAAGTCCGGGATCAGCATCGAGAGCTTCGTGTGCTCGAGGCGCCAGAAGTCGTGGAACGCCTGCAGCGGCTGCCCGGCCGGCCGGCGGATCGCGAACAGGCCGCCGAGCGGACCGTCGCCGGGGATGAACGTCTCCTCGGTGCCGGCGATCGCGACCGAGGCGTCCGCGTCGATCGCGTCGCCGAGCCGGCCGGCCACGCCGTGCAGCGCCGCCGTCAGCTCGTCGATCAAGCCGGCGCGACCGGCCACCGACAGGGAGCCGGCGAAGCCCGGCTGGTCGTAGCCGGTGCGGCTCTCCGCCGTCAGCGCGGCCTTCGGCTCGCGGTCCTCGACGCCGATCCCGGCTTGGACGACGGCGCCGTCGGGGAGCGCGCCGCCGAGGCGGTCGCGCTCCCCCGCGAGCCGGGCGCGCAACTCGCCCGCGGCGGGCCCCGGAGCGAGCAGCAGGGTGACCTTCGTCCGGCTGGCGGCGTCCATCGCTACAGGACCGCCTCGGTCCCGAAGATCGCCGTCGCCTGACTCGAGAGCACGTCGCCGTTGCCGTGCGCGAGCGCGACCTGCGCCTTCGGCACCTGACGGTCGCCCGATTCGCCTCGCAGCTGGCGGGCTGCCTCGATCATCGTGAAGATGCCGTACATCCCGGGATGGGTGTAGGAGAGGCCGCCGCCGTTCGTGTTGACCGGCAGGACCCCACCGGGAGCGATCCGGCCGTCGGCCACGAAGGCGCCCCCGTCGCCCTTGGCGCAGAAGCCAAGGTCCTCGAGGAACACGATCGTGTTGATCGTGAAGGCGTCGTAGACCTGCACGACGTCGACGTCGGCCGCGGTCAGTCCCGCCATCTCGTAGGCGCGTGCGCCCGACTCCTGCGCGCACGTGACCGTCAGGTCGGGCATCTGCGAGATGTTCTGGTTCCACGTCGCCTCGCCGGCCCCCAGCAGGTAGACGGGCGCCTGGCGCAGGTCTCTCGCCCGCTCGGCGCTCGTCATGATCACCGCGCCGCCGCCGTCGGTGACGAGGCAGCAGTCTCTCGTCGTGAGCGGCGAGCAGACGGTGCGCGCCCCGATCACGTCCTCGATCGTCAGCTCGCCGCGCGCGAACGCCCGCGGGTTGAGCCGCGCCCACTTGCGCGCCGCGACGGCGACCTCCGCCAGCTGCTCGCGGGTCGTGCCGTACTGATGCATGTGCCGCGCCGCGGCGAGCGCGTACATGCCGATCGGCCGGCGGGGGGCGTAGACGTCCTCGTAGGCGAACACCTGCCCCGCCCCTCTCAGCCCGCCGGCGCCGGAGCGCTGCGTCGAGCCGTAGGCGATCAGCGCGACGTCGCAGAGGCCGGCCTCGATCGCCGCGGCCGCGTGCAGCGCGTGGCCCAGGAACGAGCTGCCGCCGGTCATCGAGGAGTCCTGATAGCGGGGCCGGACGCCGAGGTACTCGGCGACGCTCAGCGTCGGCAGTGGGTAGCCGATCGAGGCGGTGAAGATGCCGTCGACGTCCTGCTTCGTCAGACCGGCGTCGTCGAGGGCGGCGACCGTCGCCTGCGCGATCAGGTCGAGATCGTCGATCCCGGGACCGACCTCGCCGATGTCGGACTCGGCGA
>JAATFK010000267.1 GCA_015655225.1 Solirubrobacterales bacterium
CGAGCGGGGCCGCCTGCGCCTCACCGGGCAGGCGCGGGCGCTCGGCGACGAGCTGGTCGACGCCGGCGTCCTCGAATGGCTCCCGGAGCCCGATCCGGACGGTCGCACGCTGCGGCTCGCCGTCGAGCTGCAGGAGAACTTCGCGCTCAACCAGCCGCTCGCGTCCTTCGCGCTCGTCGCGTTCGAGCTGCTCGACCCGGACGCGGAGACGCACGCGCTCGACGTGCTGTCGGTCGTCGAGGCGATCCTCGACGACCCCTTCCCGGTCCTGATGGCGCAGGCGAACAAGGAGCGCGGCGAGGCGGTCGCGGAGATGAAGGAGCAGGGGATCGAGTACGAGGAGCGGATGGAGCTGCTTGAACAGGTCACCTACCCGATGCCGCTCGCCGAGCCGCTGCGCGACGCCCTGTCGACCTTCCGCGAGACGCACCCGTGGGTGCGCGAGTCGGACCTCTCGCCGAAGTCGGTCGTGCGCGACATGTACGAGTGGGGACGGACCTTCACCGAGTTCGTCTCGCACTACGGCCTCGCGCGCTCGGAGGGCGTCGTGCTGCGCTACCTCAGCAGTGCCTATCGGGCGCTGCGCCAGACCGTCCCCGACCGGATCCGCACCGACGAGCTGTCCGAGATCATCGAGTGGCTCGGCGAGACCGTCCGCCAGACCGACTCCAGCCTGCTCGACGAGTGGGAGGCGCTGACCGACCCGGACGCGATCGCGCAGGCGTCGGAGGCGCTCGCCGTCGGCGCCCCGTCGCCGCCGGCGCGGGCGATCACCGCGAACGAGCGCGCGTTCGCGACGATGGTGCGCAACGCGATGTTCCAGAAGGTCCAGCTCGCGGCGCGCGACCGCTTCGAGGAGCTGGCGCAGCTCGACGCCGCCGCCGCCGCGCTGACCGACCCGCCGGGGCGGACGACGATGCGCGCGGGCGACTGGGAGGACGCGCTCGGCGCCTACTGGGAGGAGTACGAGTCGATCGGCGCCGGGCAGGAGGCGCGCTCGCCCCAGCTGCTGATGATCGACCGCGACGCGCGCGACGGCACGCGCCGCTGGACGGTGCGCCAGATCATCGACGACCCCGAGGAGCACCACGACTTCGCGATCGTGGCGGAGGTCGACCTCGACGCCTCCGACCAGGTCGGCGAGCCGGTGATCCGCACGCTCTGGTTCGGGGACGGCTCAGAGCCGGGCGCGTAGTCTCGACGACAGGCCGGCCTCCTGATAGTCGACCTGCTCGAGGAACGCGCGCGCGTCGTCGTCGTCCAGCTCGCCGGAGCGCATCGCGCCGAGGATCGCCTTGCGCTGCTCCGTGATCACCTCCTGCATCAGGCCGCCCATCGCCTCGGCGGCCGCTCCGCGCGTCTCCTCCGAGAGCTCCCGGATGGCGGACCGCTGCCGTTCGATCCGCTCGCCGGCCAGCTCGACGAAGGCGGGGTCGATGCCCTCCGGCGGGTCGGCGATGAACGCGCTGAACACGCGCTCGGAGGCCTCCCGCGCGAGCCGCTCGGCCAGCTCGTGCTGCGCGCGCGAGCGCTCCCGCTCGTCGTCGCTCTGCGTGCCCAGGGCGCGGATCAGCCAGGGGAGCGTCGAGCCCTGGATCAGCAGCGTCCCGACGGCGACGAGGTACGCGATCGCCTGGATCTCGGCGCGGCCGGGGAACGGCGCGCCGTTCTGGAGGGTGGCTGGGATGCCGGCGGCGGCGGCGATCGTCACGACGCCGCGCATCCCGGTCCACGAGACGACCGTCGCCTCGCGCAGCGTCAGCAGCTCGGGTGGCTTCGCCTCGGGCTTCCCGCGCGCCGTGCGGCGCGCGTTGACGAGCGCGAGGCGACGCTGCGCGCGCACGAGCGCGGGATCCTCGGCGCGGTCCTCGACGGCCAGGCCGGCACCGAGGGTGAGGAAGATCCACAGCGGTCGCACGACGATCGCGAAGGCGAGCACGAGCAGGCCGCTGCCCGCGACGGCCCAGAGCGACTGGTGGGCCGAGGTCAGGTCGTCGATCACGAAGCGCAGCTGGAGTCCCATGTAGGCGAACACGAACGCCTCGAGCAGGACGTCGAGGGCGTCCCACACCTGCCGCTCCTGCAGCCGGGTCTCGTAGTCGAAGCGGACCGACAGGGTGCCGATCACGAAGCCCGCCGTCACGACCGCGAGGACGCCGGACGCGTCCAGCTCCTCACCCAGCATGTACGCGGCGAACGGGACGACGAGGCCGAGCACCGTCTCGAGCGCCGCGTTGCGGAGCTGGCGGCGGACGGCGAGCGCCACGACCGCCAGCGCGAAGCCCGCCGCGATGCCGACGACCGCGCCGTAGAGGAACAGCAGCACCGGGTTGTGGATGAAGGTGTGGCTGCCGGTGACGGACGCGATCGCGACGCTGAGGACCGTCAGCGCCGCCGCGTCGTTCACCAGGCTCTCGCCCGTGAGGACCGAGAGCACGCGCTTGCGCAGCCCGAGCGCGCGGCCGATCGACACCGCGCTGACGGCGTCCGGCGGCGCGACGACGGCGCCGAGGACGAGGGCGGCGCTGAGCGAGAGGCCGGGGACGACCCACGAGCCGAGGACGGCGACGCCGAACGCGGTCACGACCACCAGGCCGACGCCGAGCACCAGGATCGGCCCGAGCTTTCGCATGAACGAGATGAACGAGAAGCTGAGCGCCGCCGAGTAGAGCAGCGGCGGCAGGACGACGCCGAGGATCACGTCGGAGTCGAGGTCCAGGCGCGGGATCCCGGGGATGAACGAGGCCGCCAGCCCGACGATCGTGATGATGAGCGCCGGCTGCAGGGCGCGCTGCTGCGCGAACGCGGTGACGGCGATCGCGCCGAGGATCACGAGCAGCAGCTCGAGGCCGTTCATCCGGGAACCCAACCACACGGCGCCAGCGCGCGCGGTTGCGGCCCCCGCGCGCTGTCAGTGGGTGGGTCCCGCGGCGGGCGGCGGCTCGTCGTCTACGAGATCGGTCGGGCCGAGGATGAACACCTCGCACATGAGATCCGGCTCCTGCTGGTTGCCGCTCATGAAGCCGATCACCGGTCGCCCGGTGGCATGCTCGATGACCGCCTCGAAGCGCTCGCGCATCAGCTCCTGGAAGGCCGTCCGCTGCTCGATCACGGCGGCGCCGCGGCCTCCCTCTCGCAGCGTCTGCTCGACGCGCGTGAAGCCGCCGCGCATGACGCACACGACGAGGTCGTCCTGGAAGTACGTCTTCACGCGGGTCGGTCCCCGGCCGTAGAAGTCTCTGAGGAGCGCGACCAAGCCGTCGGAGATCGCGGTGAGGACGTCGCCGCGGGCGTGGCTGACCTCGGGTCCAGGCGGTGTCGTCATCGTGCGAGCTGACCGAGACGGGTGCACATTCGAGTCAACCTACCCGCTCGTCATGGACGCGACTCAGCTCGGCGATCGTGCTTCGCAGGATGCGGGAGATCTGCATCTGGGAGCAGCCGATGCGGCGTGCGATCTCCAGCTGCGTCAGCTCCGCGCCGAAGCGCAGCTCGAGGATCTTCCGCTCCCGCGGCGGGAGCGCGCGGAGCGACGGCTCGAGCGTCGCCTGGTGCTCGACGAAGTCGAACCGGTCGTCGTCGCGGCCGGTGACCTCCGCGAGCGTGACGTCGCCAGGCGCGACTCCGGGCAGCGGCTGGTCGAGCGACGCGACCTGCTGCGTGGAGCGCGCCTGCAGCGCCTCCAGGACCTGCTCGTCGTCGAGGCCGGTGGCTCTGGCCAGCTCCGCGACGGTCGGCGAGCGGCCGAGCTGGTCGGTGAGGTCGTCCGCCGCACGGGATGTCCTGAGCACCGCCTCCTGCACGCCGCGGGGCACGTGCAGCGCCCAGGACGTATCGCGGAAATGACGTTGCAACTCGCCGGTGATCGTCGGGATCGCGAACGAGCCGAAACGTGCGCCGTAGGCCGGATCGAAGCGGTCGACGGCTCTGACGAGCCCGAGATAGGCGACCTGGACGAGGTCGTCGGACGGCTCCTGGCCACCGTGAAAGCGCGAGGCGAGCCGGCGGGCGAGCGGCATGTGTCGCTCGATCATCTGGTCGCGCGTCCCCCAGCTCTCGACGCGCTGGCCGGACGACGGGTCGCTGCGAGGTGACGGCTGTGACATCGAGCTGCTCCCGGGGCGTGAGGATGATTCACGGTTCCGCCGTACGAGGATCGCTCGATAGAGATCCTCACCCGGCTGCATCCTGCGACCCCGGAGCCGGCGCTGTCCACGCCGCGCTCGTTGCCAGCCCGAACGATAGCGCGGGATGCTGGTTTACGGGAACCGACGCGCCAATTGGGGTTTGCGCGGCGTGGTCCCCGGGCTAGATTTCCAAATTGAGGGGCAGCGTGGTGGGATCGGTCAGCCGGTAGCGCCACTTGACTTTCGCGAAGTGCGCTCGTGAAGACAGCGACTCCGGGAGCCCCCAATGACCGTGGCTGGTCAGTCCACGTCAACCGACGAGCTGTCGGAGGTCTTGAGCGAGTTCGCTCGCACGATGGTCACCGACTTCCCGATCCAGGACATCCTGGACCGGCTGGTGAGCCGGATCGTCGAGATCATGCCGATCACCGCGGCAGGCGTCACGCTGATTTCGCCTTCGTTGCGTCCGCGCTACGTCGCCGCCTCGAGTCAAGCGGCGCTGCGGTTCGAGCGACTGCAGACCGAACTGCGCGAGGGCCCGTGCCTCGTGGCCTTCGGCAGCGGCGAGGCGATCGCCTCGCCCGACCTTGGCGAGGACGAGCGGTTCCCGAGATTCGCGCCGGCGGCGGTCGACGCCGGGTTGCGCGCGGTCTTCACGTTCCCGCTGCGCCACGGCGACCAGCGCCCGCTGGGTGCGCTGGACCTCTATCGCGACGCACCGGGGCCGATGTCGGCGGACGCGATGCGCACCGCGCAGACGCTGGCGGACGTCGCGGCCGCGTACTTGATCAACGCCCAGACGCGCGACGACCTCGAAGAGGCGTCCGTCCGATCCCGTGATGCCGCGCTCCACGACGCGCTGACTGGGCTGCCGAACCGCCTCCTCCTGCTGGAGCGCCTGAACCACGCGATCCTGCGTGGGCGGCGCTCGACCAAGCACTCCGTGCTGCTGTTCGTGGACCTCGACCGCTTCAAGGAGGTCAACGACACCCATGGGCACAAGGCCGGGGACGATCTGCTGATCGCGGTCGCGCACCGGCTGCTGGAGGTTCTGAGGCCGAGCGACACCCTGGCGCGCCTCAGCGGGGACGAGTTCGTGATCCTCTGCGAGGATCTCGACGATGTCTCGGAGGTGCAGACGATCCTCTCGCGGATCGAGGCGAAGGTGGCGCTGCCGTTCGACCTGCCCGACACGACGTTGACGATCGCCGCCAGCATCGGGGTGTCGTTCACCGGCCGTCGCGAGGAGAGCCCCGAGCAGCTCCTGCGCGAGGCGGATCTCGCGATGTACCGCAAGAAGCGCCGGACCGCCGACGGCCGGCGACCCCCCGAGCACGGCCCGGCGGTCGAGGATCGGGACCTCGGCCTGGAAGAGGAGCTGCCGTCGGCCGCGCGGCGCGATCAGCTCCACCTCGTCTACCAGCCGATCGTGACCGCGGCCGACGGGCGGCTGACGGGCGCGGAGGCGCTGCTGCGGTGGACGCATCCCGTGCGCGGCCCGATCCCGCCGGGCGTGGCGGTCTCGCTCGCCGAGCGCACGGGCCGCATCGTCGACGTCGGCCGCTGGGTGCTCGAGCACGCCTGCTCGGCGTTGCAGTGCTGGCAGAGCGAACGGGCGCCGGGCGTCTCGGTGTCGGTGAACGTCTCCGCGCACCAGCTGATGTCGGTCGGCTTCGCCGACAGCGTCGGAGCGGCGCTCGCGACGACGGCGACCGACCCGCGCCTCGTGACCCTCGAGCTGACCGAGAGCGTCTTCCTGCGCGATCGCGAGCGAGCGCTGCTGGTCCTGCGGGAGCTGAAGGAGATGGGCCTCACGCTCGCGCTCGACGACTTCGGGACCGGCTACTCGTCGCTCAGCTACCTCTCGTTCTTCCCGGTCGACGTGATCAAGATCGACCGCGAGTTCGTCGCCAACCTCGGTCATGCGCCGGCAAGCACCGCGATCGTGACGGCGGTCGTCCAGCTCGCCCATCACCTTGGGATGACGGTCGTCGCCGAGGGCGTCGAGACGGTCGAGCAGCATCACGAGCTGATCCGTCTGGGCTGCGACGCCTGTCAGGGCTTCCACTTCGCGCGGCCGCTGTCGGCCCCGGAGATCAACGATCTGATCCGCCGCCGCCGCGGCGGGGCCAACGCGCGCCTCCCGTCGCCGCTCAGCTGACGACGACGTCGCGCTCGGACGCGCCGACCATCACGAGGCGGCGGCCGTTCGCGCTCGCGAGCGCTCGCGCGTCGGCGATCGTCCGAGCCGCGTCGGGCTCGATGCCGGTCAGCCCGCGCAGGTCGAGGCAGATCACCGGGTAGCGACGGCTGAGCCGTCTGACGTGCCGTCGCACGCGACGGCCGAGCGTGGCGTCGAGCGAGCCTTCGACGCGCAGCACGATGACGGGCTGCGGTCCCGGGAAGACGCCCAGGACGCGGACGGGGGTGGCGTGTGGCGTGACGCGCTCGCGGGGATCCCGAACGGCGAGATCTGACGTGCTGGGCATCTGGACCCTCGGATCGGTAGGCGGTCGACGTGATCCGAAAGTCAAGGGACGCTACCGCCGCGCACGTCGCGGCCGATCTCGCACCGTTGCCCTTCTTCCGCGATCCTAGCGCTCAGTGCGGGGCCGGTTCCACCCCGAGGTCTGGTCCGAGTACGAACAGCTCGACCTCGACGTCGGGTCCGACGTGCGTGTTGGAGATGAACGCCGGGACCTTGCGGCCGGAGCGGCGCTCGACCGTTTCGATGAAGCGGTGTCGGTTGGCCTGCTGGAAGTCGCTGCGGGTCTCTTGCACGGTGGTCGTGCGCTGCAGCTCGATCATCGTCTTCTCGACCTCGGTGTAGATGCCGCCGAGCACGCACGCGAGCAGGTCGTCGCCGAGCAGCAGCGTCTTCGCGGTCACCGGATCACGGTGGTAGTACCGACGGTGGAACGCGACCATCGCCTCGGTCACGGCGCCGAGCAGCTCGTCGCCGCGCAGTGGTGCGGGTGGGACCGGCATGCGGACCCTTCTCTCATGTCCTCGGGTGGAGAGCGCGCGAGGCAGAGGGCAGACACCCAACGAGCGACGTGACGTTCACGATAGCCGGTCCGTGGGAGCCGCCTCACCGGGCTGTGTTAGGTTGCCCGGCCGGCCCTCGCGCCGGCCCGTCCTGCCCCGAACGCCGGCTTCCCTTGAGCGCTGATCTCTCACCCGCGGCCGAGTCCGGCCAGCAGCGCACCGCGATCGTCTCGATCGTCGCCGCGCTCGTCCTGGTGGTGCTGAAGCTCGGCACCGGGCTCGCGACCGGCAGCCTCGGCCTGATCTCGGCCGGGATCGAGTCGAGCGGCGACGTGGTCGCCGCGATCCTCACCTTCTTCGCCCTGCGGCTCGGCGCGCAGCCGGCCGACCACGAGCATCCCTACGGGCACCGGCGC
>JAATFK010000068.1 GCA_015655225.1 Solirubrobacterales bacterium
ACGCTCAACCTGCTGCAGGCGGCGCGCCAGAGCAAGCCGGAGGCGACGTTCGTCTTCACCTCGACGAACAAGGTCTACGGCGACCTCCCGAACCACCTGCCGCTGCTGGAGACCGAGACGCGGCTCGAGCTGCCCGAGGACCACCAGTGGTACGGCGGGATCGACACGACGATGTCGATCGACCGGTCGATGCACTCGCTGTTCGGTGCCTCGAAGGTCGCGGCCGACCTGCTGGTGCAGGAGTACGGGCGCTACTTCGACATGCCGACCGTCTGCTTCCGCGGCGGCTGCCTGACTGGTCCGCAGCACGCCGGCGCGCAGCTGCACGGCTTCCTCGCCTACCTGATGAAGTGCGTCGTGACGGGGACGCCGTACACGATCTTCGGCTACGGCGGCAAGCAGGTCCGCGACAACATCCACTGTGACGACGTCGTGCGCGCGTTCGCCGCGTTCCACGCCAACCCGCGGCCGGCATCGGTCTACAACCTCGGCGGCGGGCGCGCGAGCAACGTCTCGATGATCGAGGCGATCGCGCTGAGCGAGGAGATCTCCGGTCGCCAGCTGGAGTGGACGTTGAGCGACGAGGCCCGGATGGGCGACCACCGCTGGTGGGTCTCCGACCTCGCCGCCTTCGAGCGCGACTACCCCGACTGGTCGCTGACCTACGACGTGCCGGCCGTGCTGCGCGAGATCCACGACTTCAACGTCGAGCGCTGGGGCGTCGCTGCCGCGTGAAGCTCTCCGTCGTCATTCCCGCGCACAACGAGGTCGAGGTGATCGAGCCGACGTTGCGCGCGGTCACGGCGAAGCTGGCCGAGCACGAGATCGACTACGAGGTCGTCGTCGTCGACGACAACTCGAGCGACGGAACCGGCGCGATCGTCGCGCGGGTCGCGGCCGACGACCCGCGTGTCCGCTGCATCCGCAACACGCCGCCGAACGGCTTCGGCTACGCGGTCCGGGCCGGCCTCGAAGCGTTCTCCGGCGACGCGGTCGCGATCATGATGGCCGACGGTTCCGACGACCCGGGGGACCTGGTCCTCTACTACCGCGTGCTGGAGGCCGGCTACGACTGCGCGTTCGGCTCGCGCTTCATGCCCGGCGGCGCGGTCTACGACTATCCGCCCTTCAAGCTGTTCATGAACCGGATCGTCAACTTCGGCATCCGGGTCCTCTTCCGGCACGGCTACAACGACACCACGAACGCGTTCAAGGCCTACCGGCGCGAGGTGATCGAGCAGATCGGCCCGTTCATCTCGCCGCACTTCAACCTGACGGTCGAGCTGCCGCTGAAGGCGATCGTGCGGGGCTTCTCCTACGCGATCGTGCCGACCGCGTGGCGCAACCGCACCGCGGGCGAGTCGAAGCTCGCCCTTCAGGAGATGGGCTCGCGCTATCTCTTCATCGTGCTGTACGTCTTCCTCGAGCACCATCTCTCGCGCGGCGACTACCGCCGGCCGGGAGCGGGCGCGAAGCCGCTGCGGCGCAGGCCGGCGACGATGGCGACGCTACCGGTCAGCGACGGCGAGCCCGCCGTCAGGAGCAGAGCCTGATCGACCCGGCCGTCGCGATCTGCACGTGCCACGGGATCGTCGGGGCGCGGTCGGCCGGCAGCGTGAACGTCGCCTCCTGACCGGCCGCGAGCACGGGGAAGACGACGAATCTGAACGCGTCGGCAAAGCGCCGCAGCGACACGGTCGCGGCGGCGTTGCCCGCGGCGCGCAGGGCGAACGTCCCCGACGGCGCGGCAAGCGCGATGGTCCCACCCGTCGGCGCGATCCGGCGGCAGCTGAGCCCCGCGGGCAGCGCGGGGATCGGGGTGAGCCCGAGACGCTCGGCGTGGGCAAGCACGAAGTCGGTCGCCTCGCGAACCGCTTCCGGCTGGCGCAGCAGCTGGGCCTGGCTGTCGGCAGGCGAGCCGAACGAAGCGGTGCCGGACAGGAACGCGCCGGCGGTCAACGGCGCGAGGTTGTGGACGCCGATGGCGGCGGTCGTCGCGGCGTCCTCCGGCTGGAAGTCGGGAGCGACGCTGTCGCGGGCGACCTCGATCGCGCCGGTCTCTGCAGCGGCGTAGTCGCTGTTCATCGCCCAGAAGGCGGCGCGGTCGCGCAGCATCCCGACGTTCGAGACGAGGATGGCGACGGTCGCGATCGCGAGGATCGTGCCGGCCCGGGGCGACGGTCGCCACCCTCGCGCCAGTTCGATGACGGCGAGCAGGACGAGCACGGCGCCGAGGTACTGGTAGCGGCTCTGCTCGGGCTCTCGCCCCGGATAGTAGGAGAGCGCGGCGGCGATCCACACGAGCAGCGCGGCGGCGACGATCGTCCACAGGCGCCGTGAGACGGACAGCCCGGTCGTCGCCCGCCAGGCGAGCCACGCGAGCGCGGCGACGGCCAGCGCGCGCCCGTACTCCAGGCCCACCACGTACGGCGACGCGTCCGCGGCCGTGCCGGCGAGCCCGGTGATCGAGCCGAGCGACGCCGCGAGCGAATCGGCGATGTAGGCGGGGATGCGCCACACGTTCTGGCTCTGCGTGTCGCCCTCGCCGTAGCCGAGGTACCAGAGCCCGTAGAGGACGAGCGGGACGGCGACGACCCAGAGCCGGCGCAGCGAGTCGTCCCGGCGGCGCCATCCGAGCAGCAGTTCGACCAGGACGCCGAAAAGGAAGCCGATCCCCATGCTGCCGAAGGCGAGGGAGACGACGAGCAGCGCGCACGCCCCCGCGTCACCACGTCGATCGCCGCGCTCGAGCAGCAGCAGCGCGCCGAGCCCGGCCGCGATGGACCCCAGGAAGCCCATCTGGAAGGCCCACAGCAGATCTTGCCAGGCGGGACCGAGCACGATCAGGATCGCCGCCGGGACAAGCGCCGCCCACGGGCCGATGCGCCGCCGCGCAAGCACGTAGAGGAGGGCCGCACAGAGGGCGTCGAGCGTGATCGCGACGGCCATGAACGGCCAGTAGCTCGACGCGCCGAAGATATGCAGGAGCACCTTGTAGACCAAGATCGGACCGGCGATGAGGTGCTGACCATGCGCGGTCAGGAAGACGCTGGCACTGTGGCCTCGGCGCATCATGACCAGTTCCCAGTCATCACCCGAGAACGTCAGGTGACGGCTGTACCAGGCGACGATCGCCGCTCCGGCGACCAGCACGGCGCCCAGGAGCAGCACGCTCGTGTCGAGGCGCCTGCCGCGGGCGCTGCGCGTCCCGGTCGTCATGGGCGCGCCGCGGGGCTGCGCGTCGCCGCCCAGTAGCGCCAGGCGATCCCGCGGCCGAGCAGGAAGTCGCGCCCGAGCGTGTCGCTGACGCGCCCCGACCGCAGCGCGCCCCGGCCCATCATCCAGGCGAGCTTCCGGCGCGACTCGTCCATGTGGCCGACCCGTTGGAGGATCGCTCGCTTCTGGGGCGTCGTGCGGGAGCCGACGCGTCGGTTGAGCACCCTGGCGGTCAGCATCACGCGACGCGTGTGGTTGAAGTAGGCGGACCGCGCGTTGGCGACGGCGAGGTCGAAGCCGGGCTGCCCGGGGACGCCGCGGCGCAGGAAGGCCGACAGCTCGCCGACGCTCGGGCGCTCGATCGGGGGCGCCTGATGACCGAGCACGTTGGCGCCGTGCTGGACGTAGTCGTGGAGCGCCTCCTCGACGTACGCGACCTCGCCGAGCGCGAGCGCGGTCGTGCCGATCCACCAGTCGTGCATGACGCCGTTGATTCTCCACGGGAACGGGAGCAGGTCGTCGAGCAACTCGGCGCGGAACAGCGACGCGGCTCCGGTGATCGTGTTGGCGACGAGCAGCGACGTGAGGTCGGTGTAGTTGTTGCGGCGCGTCGTCCAGTACGTCTCCGCGATCACCTCTCCGCCCTCCGTCACGATCCGCACGTCGCTGTAGGCGAGCTGGGCGCCCGTCGTGTCGAGGCGCTCCCACAGCGTCGCGAGCTTGTGCGGGTACCAGTGGTCGTCCTGGTCGGAGAGCGCGACGGCCTCGGCCCACGCCGGGACGCGGTCGAGCGCGCGCTGGAAGTTGTCGTAGGGGCCGCGCTGGACGCCGTCGGACTCGACCAGCACGAAGCGCGGATCGGAGGCGCAGCCGCGCCGGACGGTCGCGAGGCCCTCGGGCGTCGAGCGGTCGTCGCAGACGATGCAGACCCAGTTCTCCAGCGTCTGCGCCCGAATCGAGGCGAGCTGGCGCTCGAACAGCTCCGGGGCGGGGTCGTAGGTCGCCATGCAGATGACGATCCGCGGGCCCGCGGCCGGAGGCGGCAGCTCGAGCGGCTCGCGCTCGCTCGGAATCAGCTCGGTCGTACCGAGGATGCACGACGACCGCGAGCCGTCGCTGTGCACCGCGACCAGCTCCAGCTCCAGCGGACGCGGCCGGCTGACCGCCGGGAGCGGCGCCCAGCCCCAGAACTCGTGGCGTCCCGCCTCGTCCCAGGGGTGCGGATCGGGCGAGAGCCACGCCGGATGCGGCTCGCCGTCGAGGAGGAGGCGCAGCTCCACGATCGGGGCGTCGAGGCGGAGCAGCCCCTGGATCGGGTGGACGGTCCCCCGCCCGACCGGCAGCCGAGCTGGAAGCTCCGCTTGAAGCTCGAATGCCTGCAGTGTCGCCGCGAGCTCACGCGCCATGCGCGCAGCGGTCCAGCAGTCGTTCGATCGAGGCCATCGTGTCCGGACTGAAGGTGTCCTCCCACCGGCGGCTCCAGGCGACCTTCGCGCCGGTCGCCCGGTCTTCGTAGCCCTCGAGTCGCGAGAGCGCCTCGCGGATGCCCCCGACGATGCCCGGGACGGTCGGCTCGACGCCAATGATGTTGGGCGAGAGGGCGCGCAGCGCGGCGGCCGTCTTGTTCCCGTAGGTGGTCGTGACGACCGGCATGCCGGCGGAGGCCATCTCCAGCGGCACGAGGCTCGGGTGGGCGGTGTGCATCAGCGCGACGCCGAGGTCGTGCGCCCGCAGCAGGCCGCGGTAGCGGCCGAGCGGCTGACGCGGGATCATCTCGAGCCACGCGTCGCCGTGCAGCGGGATCGCACCGCGGTCGCTGCCGCCGCGGCCGATGCCGGTGTACTCCCAGCCGATCGGGAAGACCTCCTGCTCGATCGCCGTGCGCAGCGCGAGCACGCCGAGCTCGAACAGGTTGCGCGCCTCGGTCGGCTGGGGGCGGGCGTAGAACATCAGCCTGTGGCCCTCGCGGCGCGACAGCTCTTCGGCGGTCACGTCGCCGACGTCGGTGATCGCGTTCTGGAACGAGAGCGAGTCGCGCTCGCCCGCTCTCGGCCCGGCGGCGTAGACGCTGCGCCGCTCTCTCGCGAACTGCTCGCGCAGCAGCTCGGAGGAGAAGATCGCGACCTGCGGGAAGGTGTAGGACTCCTCCGCGACGGCCTGGAACGAGCCGTTCGGGAAGGTCAGGCCGTCCTGCTCCTGGATGATGTTGAGGAAGCGCGGCTGCCCCAGCTCCTGCGTCGCCGCGTGCGCGAGATGCGCGGTGAACGAGGTCATCGCGACGAAGCGGTCGAGCGGGTTGACCGGCAGCGGCACGCGGCGGTCGGCGACCGTCGTGATCTCGATCCCCGAGAGCGTTCCGGCGAGACCCTGGAAGCTCTCGATGCGGCGGCGGGCAAGCTCGGCGCCGTCGGCGAGCGGGTCGTCGACGGCGACGATCCGCAGCCGGTAGCGCTCGCGCAGCCGCCGCAGCAGGTGGATCACGGTGATGTAGCCGCCGAAGAAGTGGCCGGTGTCGAGCGAGGGGATCAGGACGTTGAGGCGCTCCGGCTCGGTGCTCGCGATCGCGAGGCGCGCCGGCTCGATCTTTGAGGCGAGGAAGTCGACCGCGCGCAGCGCCTCGGCACTGATCTGGTCCTCCGGGAGCGGCGCGTCCTCGACCCGCTGCCCGTCGGAGCGAAACGCGATCGCCCGCGTCGGTGGCAGCTCCGGCGCCTCGCGCCCCGCCGCCTGCACGAGCGCGAAGACCTGCTCCGTGCGGGTGTTCAGCAGCCAGGGCAGCGTGTTGTCGGCACCGTCGGCGATGACACTCGCGAGCAGCTGGTCGACGCGGATGCCGAGGGGGTGTCTGCCGCCCGTGTAGTGCAGCTCCAACAGGCCGTCGGCCACGTAGTAGGCAACGTCGTCGGGCGCGATTCTCGTCCCCCAGCGCTCGCGCAGGAGGTCGAGGTTCGCATGGTCGCTGGCCTCGTCGTAGCCGCGTGTGGCGGACTCCAGGTGGTAGACGACGGCCTCGTGGCAGTAGCGGATCTCGTGCCCGGCGGCGCCGAGGCGCAGGCACAGGTCGATGTCCTCGTAGCCGTTGCGGTACGCCTCGTCGAAGCCGCCGACGTGCTCGAACGCCTCACGGCGCACGAGCATGCACGCGGCGGTCACGGCCTGGAACGGGCGCGAGACGTTGACCGCCGGGTGCTCGGCCGGAAAGCCGCTGTAGATGTGGTGAGGCAATCCGCCCTGCGTGATCACGACGCCGGCGTGCTGGACGACGTTGTCGGGCCACAGCAGTTTCGCGCCGATCACGGCCGCCTCGGGATGCGCGTCGGCCTCGTCGACGAGGGCGTCGAGCCAGCCCGGCGTCGGCAGCGTGTCGTTGTTGAGAAAGACGAGCAGCTCGCCGCTGGCGGCGGCCGCCCCGGCGTTGCAGGCGCTCGCGAAGCCGTGGTTCTCGGCCTGCGTGACCGCGACGAGCCGGTCGCCGAGCCCTTCGAGGAGCGCCCCGGTCGCGTCGACCGAGCCGTCGTCGACGACGACGATCTCGGTGTCGCCCAGCTCTTGGTCGAACAGCAGGTCGACGCAGCGCCGCACGAGCGCCGCGGCGTTGTACGTCGGGATCACGATCGAGCGGCGCGGGGTCACGAGCTCAGCCGCTTCTTGACTCTGCGGGCGAGCAGCAGCACGGCCCAGGCGCGGCTGCCCTCGACCGCTGCCAGTCTGCGGTGCACGATCTCGCTCTCGGTGCGGAAGTACGCCTCCGCCTCGGCGAGCGCGTTGCGCTCGGCCAGCAGCTGATCGCGCTCCCCCCCGGGGCGCAGCTGCACGAGCAGCCGATCGCGCTCGAGCAGCTGCTCCTCGCTCGACTGGAAGAGCCGGCGCAGCTCCAGCTCGCGCTGCGCGCCGGCCGTCAGCTGCTGCGCCAGCGCGTCGATCTCGAGCGCCTGGTCGTGGGCCGTCTGCCGCAGCGAATTGAGCTGATACTGCAGCGCCTGCGTCTGGTCGGCCCGTTCGTTCAGCTCCCGCAGCCGCGCGCCGAGGCCGTGCAGGACGCTCGCGTCGGCAGGGAAGCCGACGGCGATGAACTGGTAGGTCTGCGCCTCCTCGTCGTGCTCGCTCTCGGCGATCACGCGCTCGGCGATCGCGTCGCGCTCGAAGGGGACGGAGGACTCCTCCAGCGGGACCGAGCGGCGGTGCAGCCGGCCGACCGCGAGCCCGGCGTCCTCGAACAGCCGCAGCACGCCCTCGCGGTCGAAGAAGCGCAGGTGCGTGTGGTCCAGCAGTCCGACGGGACCGTAGGGGAAGCGACCCTGCATCAGCGCTATCCGCACGGTCACGTGCGTGATGTTCGGCAGGGAGACGACGATCCGTCCGCCCTCGTTCAGATGGCCGACGAGCCGTTCGAGGACGACGTCGGGGGTGCGCAGATGCTCCAGCACGTCCGCCGCGACGACGACGTCGAAGCGCTCGTCCGCGAGCTGGTCGAGCGTCGCGAGGTCGTCGAGGTCGCCGACGATCATCCGCTCGCTGTACTCGGCGGCGCGCTCGGCGGCGGCCGGGTCCAGCTCGATGCCGACGACCGTGCAGCCTTGCGCTCTGAGGGCGCGGGTCATGTACCCCGTCGACGGCCCCAGTTCGAGCACGTGGGCGTTGCTGCCGACCTCTTCGAGGACGTACCGATGGGGGCTGCCGGGAGGAAAGCCGCTCTCGGCATAGGCCTCGTGATAATGCCGAGACTGCTCGGAAAGGTTCTCCATCGCGGCGAAGGGTTTCACACCATCCGGCGCGGTGACACACCGAGGACGGCGAAAGGTCTGGACGGGCTCCGTATGCGATCCTTTCCGCGTGCCCCGGCCGACGTTCCTCCGTCGCGCGCCGTCGCCGTCGCAGGAACGGCTGCGTGACGACTATCTCGACCTCCTGAAGCGGTCGCTCTGCGATCTGCTGGCACCGCAGACGCTCTCCGCCGTCCCACAGCCCGATGGCTCCGTCGTGCCGACACCGCTCGCCGATGACGAGCGCGAACGACGCGAGACTGGCAGCGACTGGCCCTACAACGGCACCACGATGGTCGGGCTGCGGCGCCTCGAGAGCGTGCAGGCATGCATCGCGCTGCTCGCACGCGACGGCGTTCCGGGCGACGTGATCGAGACGGGTGTCTGGCGCGGCGGAACGTCGATCTTCATGCGCGCGGCGCTCGACGCCTACGGTCTTGCGGATCGAGAGGTCTGGCTGGCGGACTCCTTCGAGGGCCTTCCGCCCCCGAAGCCCGACCGGTTCCCGCAGGATGTGCGCCAGGAGCAGTGGTCGAACCTCCACGAGTTCGGCTTCCTCGCCGTCTCGCAGGAGCAGGTGCGCCGGGCGTTCGAGCGTCACGGGCTGCTCGACGAACGCGTGCGCTTCGTCGAAGGGTGGTTCGACGACACGCTGCCGAAGCTGCGAGGGACGCGATCGTGGGCACTGCTCCGGCTCGACGGTGACATGTACGAGTCGACGATCGTCGCGCTCGAGAGCCTCTACGACGACCTCGCGGTCGGCGGATTCGTGATCGTCGACGACTACGGAGCGATTCCCCAGTGCAGACAGGCAGTGGAGGACTTTCGCGCGGCCCGGGCGATCGACGACGAGATCACGCAGGTGGACTGGACCGGCGCCTGGTGGCGTCGATCGAGATGACGGACGGTGAGCCGGCAGGCGGCCCGATGGAATCCACTCGCGTGAGCGGCGGCGGGACCGAGTACATCGCTCGACCGCCTCTCGTGGCTGCGCGTCCGCCTGAGCTGGCAGCACTCGGCCACGAGTCGATCGTCTACGAGCCGTACTTCATCAGCTGCCCGCACCGGGTGCACCTCGCCGACGACGTCGTGATTGCCCCGCACGCCTCGATCTCGCTCGTCGAGGAGTTCCGCGGTCGGCAGCATGAGCCGACCCTCACGATCGGCGACGGATGTCGCATCGGTCGCAATCTGCTGATCGCCTGCATCGAGCGGATCGAGATCGGCAAGCGCGTCCTCATCTCCGACCGCGTGTTCATCGGCGACGCCTACCACGAGTTCCGGGACCCGGACCGGGCCGTGCTCGACCAGCCGATGTCGGAGCCGGAGCCGGTCCGAATCGGCGACGGGGCCTTCCTCGGCGTCGGGGCGGCGGTCCTGCCGGGCGTCACGATCGGCGAGCACGCCTACGTCGGCGCCAACGCGGTCGTGACCGCGGACGTGCCGGCGCGCTCGGTCGCCGTCGGCAACCCCGCGCGGATCGTCAGCCACTGGGACGCGACAGTGCGCGAGTGGCGGCCGGGCGCGCCGGGGGACGGACCGGCCGCGGGCCGCAGGCGCCGCTGGGGCGTTCGCTGACGCCGACCGGGCGCCCACGCCCGCATTGCGTCATCCTGTGCTGGTCGTGCTCAACCGCCTTCCCGCCGTCACCCCCGAACGCTTCGCCCGGCTCGCGCTGTTCGCGCTGATCGCGCTCACCGTGATCGTCCTGTCGGGCGCGGCGGTGCGGCTGACGGACTCCGGGCTCGGCTGCCCGGACTGGCCGCGCTGCTACGGGCGCGCCTACCCGCCGCTCTCCTACCACTCGCTGATCGAGTTCGGCAACCGCGCCTTCTCCGGCATCATCGGCGTCTACGCGATCCTCGTCTGGGTTGCGGCGCTGCTGCGGACGCCGCGCCGGCGCGACCTGACGATCCTCGCGACGCTGCTGCCGGTCGGGATCCTCGCGCAGGCGGTGCTCGGCGGCTACACGGTCGAGCACAAGCTCGCGCCGGGCTTCGTGATGGCGCACTACAGCCTCTCGATGATCGTCCTGATCCCGGCGGTCGCGCTCGCGTGGCGGGCGCGCTACGCGCCCGGGCGCCGGCCCCGCGCGCAGGATCCGCTGACGGTCTGGGTCGTGCGCCTGACCGCCGTGCTGGGCGCGATCGTGATCTTCGCGGGCACGGTCGCGACGGCCGCCGGCCCGCACGCCGGCGGCTCGAGCGGCGAGCTGATCCACCGCCTGCACTTCAAGGGGGCGGAGACGCTCACGTGGGTGATCCACCGCCACGCGACGATCGCGACGCTGCTCGGCCTCGCCGTGATCGGCGGCTGGCTGCTCGCGCGACGGCGCAACGACAACCCCGTGCTGGTCGACTCGCTCACGGTCGCGGGCGTGCTGATGGCGTCGCAGGGGCTCGTCGGCAGCGTGCAGTACGAGCTGCACCTGCCGGCCGACATGGTGTGGGTCCACGTGACGCTCGCCTCGATCACGTGGGGCGTCCTGCTGTGGTCGGTCGCCGCCGCCGGGCGGGTGGCGCCGGGACGGCTGGCCGTGCTGACCTCTGGCTCGGAGCGCGAGGACGAGTTCGCGCCCGAGGCCCCAGCCGCGGTCGCGAACGGTCGTGCGACCGCGCGCGAGTTGCCGGCCGCCGACACGCGCTGACCCGCCGAGCGGGTCGGCGCCGATTTCGGCACGCGACCGCGCCAGGCTGCCCCGACGGCGGCTTTGACGCCATAAACCGGCATATCGTCACGCTCCGTGACGACGCGCCAAGCGGTCGCGGACAGACTGCGAGCCGGCCCCGCCGGGACCTCGTCGCGCGCGCTCGCGGGGCTCACGCAGGCGCAGCTGCTGATCGTGACGATCGGCTTGTTCGTCTTCGGCTTCGCCTGGGCAGGGGTCCCGCCGTGGCTGCCCGGGACCGGCTCGAATGCATTCACCCTGTTCGTCCCGTACCTCGGGTACTTCGTCGCCGGCCACTCCCTCGCGCGCGTGCCGATCGGTCCGCGCACCGTCCCGATCGCGGCCGCCGTCTTCGTCGTGCTGCTGGTGGTCTCATCGATCGTCACCGACGTCTGGGTGACGGCCGACGGGCTGCAGAACGGCCGCTATCTCTACGGCTACCTCGCCCCGACGGTGATCGGGATGTCGCTCTGCGTCTTCCTGCTCTGCGCGCGCTCTGCCAGCGCTGGGAGCGCCGCGCGCCGTCCACCGGCGCCCGGCACGCGGGCCGGTTGCACTTCGCCGGCGAGGCGACCTTCGGCGTCTACCTGCTGCACCCGCTGTTCTTCACGCTCTGGCAGCGGCATCCGGCCGGCGTGCCGCCGCGCTACGGCCACGACCTCGCGTGGTGGCTGCCGGCCACGGTTGCCGGCCTGATCCTGCTGTCCTTCGCGTGCACCGTCGTGCTGCAGCGCATCCCGCTGCTCAGACGACTCGTCTGAAATCAGCGGGCTCGCCCCGATCACCTAAGATCGGTGGGATGGAGCGCAACGCTCAGTCCACCGCTTTCGCGCCGTGGCGCGGTGCGGAGTCGTCGCTCAAGATCCTCGTCGTCGACGACGAGGCCGACCTGCGCGAGATGCTGACGCGCTCGTTCTCGCGTGAGGGCCATCACGTCCTCGCGGTCGCCGACGGCTACGCCGCGATCGACCGCGCCAGCAGCGACGACTTCGACATCGTGCTGCTCGACGTCGCGCTCGGCGCGGGGCCGGACGGCTACGAGGTCTGCCGCACGTTGCGCGGCCGCCGCAACGTCGTCCCGATCATCATGCTGACGGCGCTCGACAGCGAGGCCGACGCGGTGCTCGGCCTGGAGGCCGGCGCCGACGACTACGTGACGAAGCCGTTCGGGCTGGCGGAGCTGCGCAGTCGCATCCGCGCGGTGCTGCGACGCGCCGGCTCGCGCGGGATCAACGACGAGGTCGTCACGGTCGGGCCGATCGCGATGCACCGCGCCCAGCGCGAGGTGC
>JAATFK010000319.1 GCA_015655225.1 Solirubrobacterales bacterium
CGAGCGCTACGCCTAGACGTCGGACGCGACGCGTCCCGGCCATCTAGAAGTCCATCGGCCAGATCTGATCCGCGGCGAGCTCGGTGACGAAGCGGGCGATCTCATCCTCCATGTTCGCCCGCATCAGGCGCTGGAGATCGCGGACGAGTGCTTCGGTGCCACGATCCAGCTCCTCGTCGAACTCCTCGACGAGCTGCTCGGTGAAGACGCCGCCGCCGAGCCAGTCGCAATTCGGGCAGTGGAGCGTGACGTCCCAGTGCGCCGGGCCCGCCTCGTCCCAAGCAACCGGGTTGACGAGCTCCGACTCGCAGCCAGGGCAGACGTGGAGCCCCCGCACGTGCTCGTGGACGAGGCCGTCGAGGTACAGGACCTCGATCGTCTTGCCGCTCGGGAGCGTGACGCGTCGGACGGAGTGGTGGTCGGCCGGAGGGTTCATAGGCTGCGCTTAGAATCGGCCGCTGGGATGCGGAACTTGAGCCCGATGCGCGGCAATCGCTGATCTGCGAGCCGATAGGCTCCGTAGACCCCATCCGGAGGCTTGAGATGTTCTCTCAAATTGGCCCACTCGAAATCATCCTCGTCATCGTCATCCTGCTCGTGATCTTCGGGCCGAGACGGCTGCCGGGGCTCGGAAAGCAGCTGGGAAGAGGCATGCGCGAGTTCAGAGAGTCGATCACCGGTGAGGACAAGGACAAGGACCGAGGCGCGGCACCGTCCGCTGCCCTGAGCCAGGCGCCCGTGACTCCCGTCGTCAGAACGCCGGCCGAGCGGGAGCCCGTCGACGTCACACCCGAGCAGCGCGGCTAGCTCCCCGGAGCCTCGATGGCGACTGTCCTCAAGCCGATCGCTCATGACGAGCGCCTGTCGATCGTCGACCATCTCGACGAGCTGCGCACGCGGCTCATCATCTGCGTCGCGACGCTGGCGATCGTCTTCGCGGTCTGCTTCTGGCAGAACCACGCGCTGCTGAACGTCCTCAACCAGCCGCTGAAGGACAGCACGCACCAGTCCCAGAAGGGGACCGGCCGGCTCGCCCAGGCGGCGCAGGCGCAGGCGCAGGTCCGCCGCGGCCTGACGGCGACGAGCAACGCCTTCGGCGCGCTCGCGAGAGACCCGGCGATCGCCGCCGCGACGAAGCAGGAGCTGGCGACCGCGATCCCGCAGATCAGCAGAGCGGCGGACGCGCTGCCGAAGACGACGCCGGCGAGAGTGCCGATCACGACCGGCGTCGCGGAGCCGTTCACGCAGACCTTCACGGTCGCGGCCTACTTCGCGCTGCTGTTTTCGCTGCCGCTGATTCTGTACCAGCTGTACGCGTTCGTGCTGCCGGCGTTCAGCCCGAGAGAGCGCAGATTCGCGCTCCCGCTGATGCTGATGGTGCCGATCCTGTTCATCGCCGGCGTCTTCTTCGCCTACAGACTCGTGCTGCCACCGGCGATCTCGTTCCTGCAGAACTTCAACAACAACGACTTCGACGTCCTGATCCAGGCGCGCGACTACTACAGCTTCTCGATCCTCACGCTGGCCGCGACCGGACTGATCTTCCAGCTCCCGATCGGCCTGCTGGCGCTCGACATCTTCGGCCTGATCAGCGCGAGAACGCTGACCAAGAACTGGCGCTACGCGATCGTCATCATCGCGATCGTGGCGGCGGTGATGCCGGGGGTGGACCCGGTCTCCACCCTGCTGCTGATGGTTCCCATGCTCTTGCTCTACGCGTTCAGTATCGTTCTCCTCACGATCGCTGATCGGCGGCGGGGGGACCGCGGCGAAGACGTGGCCTTCTCCTGGCCCGGCAGCGACGATCACGAGGAATTCTGAACCCACCACCATGCTCTTCGACCTCCAGGGCCGAGGACGACGGAACGTCGTCAAGGTCATCTACGTGTTCCTCGCCATCCTGCTCGGCGGGGGACTGGTCCTGTTCGGGGTCGGCACCGGCACCGGCGGCGGCGGTCTGCTGAACGTCTTCGGCGGTGGAGGCACGAGCACGAAGGTGCAGGTCAGCGCGGCCGAGAAGAAGGCCGACAGAGCGGTCCAGCTGAACCCGAGAGACGCGACGGCGTGGGCGACGCTCGCGCGGCTGCGCTACCAGGCGGCAGGCCAGGGCGACAACTACAACGCGGCTGACGCGGCGTTCACCGCGAAGGGCCGCACCGAGCTGGCGAGCGCCGCGAGCGCCTGGCAGAGATACCTCGCGCTCAACCCGAAGAACCCCGACGCGACGCTCGCGCGGCTGATGTCGCAGGCGTACAGCCAGGACGGGCTCAACCAGCCCGCGAACGCGACCGCCGCGCTCCAGATCGTGACGCAGGACCAGCCGTCCTCCTCGTCGTTCGGCCAACTCGCGCAATACGCCTATCTGGCGGGACAGGACCGTCTCGGCGACCTCGCCGCCGCCAGATCGGTCGAGCTGGCGCCGAAGGAGCAGAAGGCGACGGTCAAGTCGACGCTCGCCAACACGAGAAGACAGATCGAGACGCAGAGAGCCCAAGCGGCCACCGGCGCGGCCACGACGACGCCGACCGGCTAGAATCTCCCGCCGATCACCTGTAGGACCACAGGCCCGGGCCGTTAGCTCAACTGGCAGAGCAGGGGACTCTTAATCCCAAGGTTGGAGGTTCGATTCCTCCACGGCCCATCGACTCACCCGACCGGATGCGCGCCGCCAGCCCGCTCCGGCTCGCTCTCCGCCGCCCGCTCCTCGTAGCCGCGCCGCTTGCCGGTGTCGACCTTCGTGAGGATCTGGTCGGTCTTCATCGCCCGCCCGACCGCCTCGGTGGCACGTCGCGGCAGCAGCGCCGCGAGCCGCGTGACGGCGGCGATCGACTTCGGCACGAAGACGTCGTGGCGCGGGTGCTCGAGCGCGTCGACGATCGCGGCGGCGACGTCGTCGGGCTCGATGATCGGGAGCGAGCGGCTGCCCGTCAGCCCGGCGGCCAGCTCGGTGTTCACGACGACCGGCATCACGACGCTCGTCTCGACGCCGCTGCCGCGCAGCTCGCCGCGCAGCGCCTCGGTCAGGCCGACGACCGCGAACTTCGAGGCCGAGTAGGTCGCCCCACCGGGGATGCCGGCCTTGCCGGCGGTCGACGCGATGTTCACGAGGTGGCCGGCGCGGCGCGGAACGAACCGTTCGAGCGCGAGCTTCGAGCCGAGGATCACGCCCCGCACGTTGATGTCGAGCATCCGCTCGGCGGCCGCGTCGCTCTCGTCGAGGAAGGGCCCGACGTGCATGATCCCGGCGTTGTTGATCAGGACGTCGAGCGGGCCGATCTCCGCCTCGACCTCGTCGAGGAAGCGGGTGAACGAGGCGCGGTCGGTGACGTCGAGCGGGAGCGCGATCGTCCCGCTGCCGAGCTCCGCCGCCGTCGTCTGCGCGAGCGCGAGATCGAGGTCGCCGAGCGCCACCCGCGCGCCTCTGCGCACGAGCGCGGCGGCGGTCGCGCGGCCGATGCCTCGGGCGCCGCCGGTGATCGCGACGACCCTGCCGGCGAGCGGACGAGTCTGCGTGGCCATGGAAGCTCCCTTTCCTCGATGCCAGTGCGATGAACCAGAGGTCGAGCGTAACGCGCGGCGCGCGCGACATGGGGAAAGCTGGCTGGCTGGCCAGTCCGCCGCTCGGCCGTCCACTCGACGCCCCGCGACCTCGCTAGAGTCCGGCCGATGGCCACCGCGCACCTCGCCTGCCTCGACGGCGTCGTCGGTCCCGCCGCCGACGCCAAGATCCCCGTCACCGACTGGGGCCTCGTCCGCGGCGACGGCATCTTCGAGGTGCTGCGCCTCTACGACCGCCGTCCCTTCGCGCTGGAGGACCACCTGGAGCGGCTCCAGCGGTCGGCCGACAACCTCCGCCTCCCGCTCGACCTCGACGCGATCCGCACGGACGTCGCCACGCTGCTGGAGGCCGCCGCGGCCGACGAGCCCCGCGGCGCGCTGCGGATCATCGTCACGCGCGGCGGGCGTCGCATCCTCACGACCGAGACGCTCCCGCAGGCGGCCCCGAGCATCGCGCTCGGCACCGTCACCTACGCGCCCACGCGGCTGCTCGACGGGATCAAGTCGCTCTCCTACGCCCCCAACATGCTCGCGACCCGCATCGCCCAGCTCGCCGGCCACGACGAGGCGCTGCTCGTCACCCCGCACGGCCGCGTGCTGGAGGCGCCGACCTCCTCGATCTTCTGGGTCAGCGGCGGGCGGCTGCGGACGCCGCCGCTGGAGGACCACATCCTCGCCTCGATCACGCGGGCGCGGGTGCTGGAGCTGGGCGACGCCGACGAGCGGCCCGGCACGCTCGACGAGCTGCTCGCCGCCGACGAGGCGTTCCTCGCCTCCACGACTCGCGAGATCCAGCCGATCGCGGCGGTCGACGGGGACGCGCTGCCGCTCGGCGGCCCGGTCACGGCCGACCTCGCCGCGCGGTTGCACGAGCGGATCCTGTCCGAGCTCGCCTGAGAGGCGCGTCCATGCGCGTCCTCACGGTGATCGGGAACCGCCCGCAGTTCATCAAGGCCTCGGCCGTCTCCTCACGCCTGCGCGCGCTCGGCGAGGAGGTCACGGTCCACACCGGGCAGCACTACGACGCGGAGCTGTCGCAGGTCTTCTTCGACGAGCTGGAGCTGCCGCCGCCAGAGCGGCTGCTGGGGATCGGCGGCGGCACCAACACGTCCCAGACGGCCCGCATGCTGGCCGCGCTGGAGCCGCTGCTGGCCGAGGTCGCCCCCGACGCAGTGCTCGTCTACGGCGACACCAACTCGACGCTCGCGGGCGCGCTCGCGGCGGTCCAGGCGGGGATCCCGGTCGCACACGTCGAGGCGGGGATGCGGTCGTTCGACCGCGCGATGCCGGAGGAGGTCAACCGCGTCGTGACCGACCACCTCGCGCGGCTCCTGCTGGTCCCCTCGCGGACGGCGGTCGAGAACCTGCGGCGGGAGTCGGTCGCGGGCGAGGTCGAGCTGGTCGGCGACGTGATGGTCGACGTGGCGCTGCTGCTGCAGCCGGCCGCGCGCGCCCGCGTCGAGGTGCTCGCGCCCTACGGCGTGGCCCCCGGCGGCTACCTGCTCGCGACCGCGCACCGCGCCGGCAACGTCGACGACCCCGAGCGGCTGCGCGAGCTCGTCGCGCTGCTGCTCGCGCTGGAGGAGCCGACCGTGCTGCCGCTGCACCCACGCACCCGGGCGCGGCTGGTCGAGGCCGACCTGCTGGAGGCGCTGGAGGCCGCCGCGCACGTGCGGCTCGCGCCGCCGCTCGGCTACCTCGACTTCACCGCGCTGCTCTGCAACGCCCGGGCGGTCGTGACCGACTCCGGCGGCGTGCAGAAGGAGGCGTACCTCGCGGGCGTCCCGTGCGTCACGCTGCGGCCGAGCACCGAGTGGGTCGAGACCGTCGAGGCCGGCTGGAACGTGCTCGTCGACCTCGACGCGGCGGCCGCCCTCGCGGCGCTCGAGACCGCGCCCCCGGCCGAGCGCCCGCAGCTCTACGGCGACGGCCGCGCCGGCGAGCGCGTCGCGGCCGCGGTCGCGCGCCTCGGGGAGCGCGCGCCGGCCTAGGGCCTAGGGCCGCCCGATCCGCCGCAGCGGGATCCCGGCGGCGGCGAACGGCTCGGGATCGACCACGTCGCGGCCGTCGACCACCGCACGCACGCCCGGGAGCGCCTCGGGCGTCAGCGTCCGGTAGTCGGCGTGGTCGGCCTGGACGATCGCGCCGTCGAGCGGCCCGCCGTCCCACGGCTCGAAGCCGAGCTCGCGCAGCTCGTCGTCGTCGTAGAGCGGATCGGCCGCGAGCGGGATCGCGCCGGCCGCCGCGAGCGCGTCGCGCACGTCGAACGCGCCCGAGAACGCCGTCTCCTTCACGCCCCCGCGGTAGGCGACGCCGAGGATCAGGACCCGCGCGTCCTCCAGGCCGTCGAGCGCGGCGTCGAGCAGCCCGACCGCGTAGGCGGGCATCGCGCGGTTCACGTCGCGGGCGAGCGCGGGGATGCGGGCCGCGTGGTCGCCCTCCAGGTAGAAGTGCGGGTAGACCGGGATGCAGTGGCCGCCGACCGCGACGCCGGGCCGGTGGACGTGGCTGAACGGCTGCGAGTTGGCGGCGTCGATCACGCGGTGGACGTCCACGCCGATCTGGCCGGCGTAGCGGGCGAACTCGTTCGCGAGCGCGATGTTCACATCGCGGTAGGTCGTCTCCGCGAGCTTCGTCATCTCGGCCGCCTCGGCCGAGCCCATCGGCCACACCTCTGCCTCGATGAAGCTGCGGTAGAGCGCGACGCCGCGCGCCTCGCCGTCGGCGCTGAGGCCGCCGACGAGCTTCGGGTAGGTGTCGAGGTCGGCGAAGATCCGCCCGCTGTAGACCCGCTCGGGACTGAACACCGCGTAGAAGCTCAGCTCGGGGCGCAGCCCGCTCGCCTTCGCGAGCGCCGGGGAGATGCGGGTGCGGGTCGTCCCGACCGGCAGCGTCGTCTCGACGCTCACGACGACCGGGTCCGAGTCCGCCGGGACCTGTTTCAGTCCCCGTCCGATGTCGGCGATCACGCTGTCGAGCACGCCCCAGT
Organism: Solirubrobacterales bacterium; assembly: GCA_015655225.1. GTDB lineage: Bacteria > Actinomycetota > Thermoleophilia > Solirubrobacterales > Solirubrobacteraceae > Conexibacter. Next base: position 6,548 of record JAATFK010000319.1, read on the forward strand.
CGGGGCGCGCGGCGGCGTCGACCACGAGCGGCGGCACCGCGATCACGAGGTCGGGGGCGGTCGCGACCGCGGCCGCCGTGTCGGTCTGCGCCCGCAGCCGGCCGTCGCCGACGACCTCGCGCAGGCCGTCGGCGAGCCCGGCTTCGCCCGGGAACGGCTCCCGCGCGTCGTTCACGAGCGCGACGACGCGCTCGTCCACGTCGCAGCCGACGACCTCGTGGCCGGCGCGCGCGATGTGCACGGCGAGCGGCAGCCCGATCTTCCCGAGCGCGACGACGACGACCCTCACGGCGCGACCCGCACGGTCTCGCCGCCGGCCGCGCTCGCGAGCACGGCCTCCGCCGCGCGCAGCGCCGCGAGGCCCTGCGCGAGCGTCACGACCGGCGCGTCGTCGTCGCCGGCGACGTAGTCGCGAAACGCCTCCAGCTCGGCCCGCAGCGGCTCGACCCGGGCAAGCGCGTAGCGGGTCGCGTTGCCCTCCGAGACGCCGCGCAGCGCCTGCGAGCTGTCCCAGGCGGACGTGACGCGGCCGTTCTCGTAGAAGGTCAGGTCGGCGGTGACGGTCTCGGCGACGAGCATGCCGCGGTCGCCGAGCACGCGCGTGCGGCGCGACTTCGTCGGCGTCAGCCAGTCGACGACCGAGTTGAAGGGGACGTCGGAGGCGAGCCGGCCGGTCACGAGCACCAGGTCCTCGTGCGGGCGCCCGGTGCGGTGGGCCGTCTGCGCCGCGACCGAGGCGATCGCGGCGTCGCCGATCCAGGCGACGATGTCGAGGTCGTGCGTCGCCAGGTCCTTGACGACGCCGACGTCGCGCACGCGCTCGGGGAACGGGCCGACGCGCTCGGTCGCGACCAGGAAGACGTCGCCGAGGAGGCCCTCCGAGAGCCGTTCGCGCAGCGCGAGAAGGGCCGGGTTGAAGCGCTCGACGTGGCCGACTGCGGCCCGCACGCCGGCCCGCGCGCAGGCGGCGATGATCTGCTCGCCCTCGTCCACCGACGC
>JAATFK010000247.1 GCA_015655225.1 Solirubrobacterales bacterium
CAGACGGTCGCCGACGACGACGACCCCAACGCCGCCGCCGTCGAGGAGAACCTGCGCCGGCTCGACGCGGCGGGCATCGAGGTGGTCGAGCTGGAGTTGCTCCCGCGCACGCGGCGCGAGAGCGGCGAGACGGTCGCGATCCCGTACCTCAACTTCTATCTCTGCAACGGCGGGGCGATCGTCCCGCTCGCCGGGCTCGATCACGACATGGACGACGAGGCCCTCACGCGGCTGCGCGCGCTGCTGCCCGGGCGCGAGGTCGTCGGCGTCCCCGCGCGCGTGCTGGCGCTCGGCGGCGGCGGCGTGCACTGCATCACCCAGCAGGTCCCGGCGAACCGCTCGGCCAGGGGCCTCGCGGTTCGGTCGGAAGGACTCGCCCAGGGGGCTCGTCCTTCCAGCGGGGGAGGCAGGCCATGAGCTCGGCCGGGGGCCTCGCGGTTCGGTCGGAAGAACTCGCCCAGGGGGCTCGTTCTTCCGGCGGGGGAGACAGGCTGTGAGCAGGTACGAGCTGATCGAGGCGACCGGCGCGCCGCTGCCGTCGCCGGCTCGCGTCGAGCGCCCGGACGGGACCGCCGCGCGCCGCGCGCCGTTCCGGATCGCCCTCGTCCAGCAGCGCTGGCACCCCGATCCCGTTGCGCACGAGGCGGCGCTGGCGGACGGGATCCGGCTCGCGGCCGCGCGCGGTGCCCGGCTCGTCTGCCTCCAGGAGCTGACGCTCTCGCCCTACTTCGCGACCACGCCCGACGCCCTCGACGAGGCGAGCGCCCTCGCGGAGGCGATCCCCGACGGCGCCACGACCCGCTTCGCCCAGCGGCTGGCGGCCGAGACCGGCGTCCACGTCCACGCCTCGCTCTACGAGCGCGCGCCCGAGCCCGGCGATCCTCGCGGCTTCAACACCGCGATCGTCGTCGCGCCCGATGGCGGCGTCGTGGCGCGCACCCGCAAGCTCCACATCCCCGTCACCGCGGGCTACTACGAGGATCGCTACTTCCGCCCCGGACCGGCCGGCCCGACCACCGGCGCCGCGCCCGAAGGCCCCGCCACGCCCTTCCCGGTGCTCACCCTCGGCGACGCCCGCCTTGGCTTCCCGACCTGCTGGGACCAGTGGTTCCCGGAGCTGGCCCGCGCGTACTCGCTCGCCGGCGCCGAGGTGATCGTCTACCCGACCGCGATCGGCTCCGAGCCCGACCACCCCGGCTTCGACACCGAGCCGCTGTGGGAGCGCGTGATCGTCGGCAACGGGATCGCCAACGGGACCTTCATGGTCGCCGTCAACCGGATCGGCGTCGAGGCGCCGCTGACCTTCTACGGCTCGAGCTTCGTGAGCGATCCGTACGGGCGCGTGCTGGTCCAGGCGCCGCGCGACCGCCCCGCCGTGCTGGTCGCCGACCTCGACCTCGACCAGCGCGCCGACTGGCTCGCGCTCTTCCCCTTCCTGAGCACTCGGCGCCCCGACGCTTACGGGCCGCTCACCGAGCGTCAGACGAACGACCGCTAGGAGCGCGCGAGCGCCAAATCTCTCACCCGAAACGCCGCGATCGCCGATGAGCAGGGCGTGAAAGGCATCATCTTCAATTTGTTGGAGGAGATCGTCGTCCGCGATCACGGTGAGGACGCGTGGGATCTCCTGCTCGACCGCGCCGGGGTCGACGGCATCTACACCTCGCTCGGCAGCTACGCCGACGCGGATCTCGGCGCGCTGATGAACGCGACCGCCGAGACCGTCGGCCAGCCGACCGACGACGCCGTCCGCTGGTTCGGGCGCAACACGACGCCGCTGCTGCGCGTCCGCTACCCCGACTTCTTCACCTGGCACACCGACGTGCGCGGCTTCGTCCTGTCGGTCAACGAGATCATCCATCCGGAGGTCCGCAAGCTCTACCCCGGCGCGGGGACCCCGAGCTTCGGGTTCGACGACTCCCACCCCGACCGCCTCGTGCTCGACTACCGCTCCGAGCGCCGCCTCTGCATGTTCGCCGAGGGGCTGCTGCTCGGTGCCGGCGACGTCTACGCGGAGGAGCTGTCGATCCACCAGCCGGTCTGCATGCGCCGGGGCGACGACCGATGTCAGATCGAGATCTCGTTCAAGCGCTAGCGGACGCGCGCGTCGTGCGCCTCGAACGCCGCCTCGCCCGCGAGCGCGCCGCGCGCCGCGAGGCCGAGGTGATCTCGGAGCGCTCGACGCGCCGGCTGGTCGACGAGCAGGAGCGGCTGCTGCTGCTGCGCACGGTCGGCCGCGCCGCCAACGAGGAGACGCTCGAACGCGCGCTCGCCCACACGCTCGCGACGATCTGCAGACACGGCTCCTGGGCGCTCGGCCACGCCTGGCGGCTGCATCCCGACGGCGAGCTGCGCTCGACCGGCGAGTGGGTCGGCGCCGAGCGCTTCCCCGCCTTCCGCGAGGCGACCGAGGCGCTCACGCTGCGCGCGGGCGTCGGGCTGCCGGGCCGCGTCGTGAACCACCGCGGCGCCATCTGGCTGCGCGACTTCTCCGCCGTCCTGACGCTGCCGCGCGCCGAGGCGGCGGCCGCCGCCGGGCTCCGCACCGCGATCGGCTTCCCGATCATGAGCGGAAGCGACGTCGTCGGCGTGATCGAGCTGTTCACCCCGCGCATCCTGCCGCGCGACGCGGAGCTGCTGGAGCTGCTGGACCAGGTCGGGACCGAGCTGGGACGCTCGATCGAGCGTCAGCAGTCGGAGGAGCGGCTGCGCCACCAGGCAACGCACGACGCGCTCACGGGCCTGCCGAACCGCGTCATGATCCGCGACGCGCTGCACCGCGCGATCTCCCGCCTGCGGCGCGAGGACGACGAGTGCACGGCGGTCCTCTTCGTCGACCTCGACGGCTTCAAGGCGGTCAACGACACGCTCGGCCACGTCGCCGGCGACGCGATCCTGAAGGACGTCGCCGCGCGGCTGCGCACGAGCCTGCGGCCACACGACACGCTCGGGCGGCTCAGCGGCGACGAGTTCGTGATCGTCTGCGAGTCGCTTGCGAGCGAGCACGGGATCACGACGATCACCGAGCGCATCACCGACGCGATGCGCCCCCCGTTCGAGGTCGAGGACGAGCTGTTCAGCCTGACCGCCAGCATCGGCGTGACGGTCGCCCGTCCCGAGCGCGAGCCGGAGGAGCTGATCGCCGAGGCCGACACCGCGATGTACCGCGCCAAGCAGAGCGGCCGCGGGCACACCGAGGTCTACTCGGAGGACCTCGGCTCGCGGCTGCGGCGCCGCAACGAGCTGGAGCGGGCGCTGCGCGGCGCGGCCGCCGGCGACGAGCTCCGGGTCCACTACCAGCCCGAGGTCGACCTGCGCGGTGGACGGATCGTCGGCGTCGAGGCGCTCGTGCGCTGGGAGCGCCACGGCGCGATGGTGATGCCGGTCGAGTTCATCCCGCTCGCGGAGGAGAGCGGCCTGATCGTCGGGATCGGCGGCTGGGTGCTGGAGGAGGCCGCGCGCCAGGCACAGCGGTGGCGGGCGGATCCCGAGATCGCGACGCCGCCGTGGACCTCGGTCAACCTGTCGGTCCGCCAGCTCGCCGATCCGGAGCTGCTGCGGCGCGTCGCGGACTCGCTCAGCGCCTACGGCGGCCACCCGTCCGAGCTGCTGCTGGAGGTGACCGAGAGCGTGATCCTGGAGGACGTCGACGCCGGCCTCGCGGTCCTCGCGGAGCTGCGCGCGCTCGGCACGTCGATCGCGATCGACGACTTCGGCACCGGCTACGCCTCGCTCTCCTACCTGCGCCGCTTCCCCGCCTCGGCGGTCAAGATCGACCGCTCGTTCATCGCGGCGCTCGACGACCCGCGCACGCTCGCGATCGTGACCGCGATGGTCGAGCTGGCGCACGCGCTCGGGCTGACGCCGATCGCCGAGGGGATCGAGACGGCGCAGCAGCTCGCGACGTTGCGCGAGCTCGGCTGCGACCTCGGCCAGGGCTACTACTTCGCCCAGCCCCTGCCGGCGGACGAGCTGGCCCCGCTGCTGCGCGACCCCGACCAGTTCGCCGCGCTCGTCACCGGCGGGGTCGCGCCGGTCGCGCCGCCTGTGGCGGTCCACGCGCCGAGGCGCGCGCTGGCGCGTCGGCGTTAGTCCTCTTTCTGGCGATCCGACGCGACGCTGAATAGGGTGGGCGCCTCACACGACAGGAGGCCCACATGCTCAGCAGGGACAAGCTGCTGCATCCGGCGACCGTGATCGCGCTGGTCGCCCTCTTCGTCTCGCTCGGCGGCGCCAGCTACGCCGCCGTCACGATCGGGACTGGACAGATCCGCAACGGCGCGGTCACCGGAGCGAAGCTCTCGAAGGGCTCCGTCAGCGGCACGAAGCTGCGCAACGGAGCGGTGACGAACGCGAAGATCGGGCGCGGGGCGATCGGCGCCTCGAAGTTCGCCCGCGGCGCCGTCGGCGCGGCCGCGCTCGCCGGCAGAGCGGTCGGCAGCTCGGCGATCGCGCCGGGCGCGGTCGGCGCGACCGCGCTCGCGAACGGCAACGTCGGCACGGCGAAGCTCGCCGACAGAGCGGTCACGTCCACGAGACTCGGCGACGGCTCGGTCACGAGCGGTCAGCTGCTCGACGGCGCCGTCACCAACTCGAAGCTGGGAAGCGGCTCGGTCACCAGCTCGAAGCTCGGCAGCGCGTCGGTCGGGACCAACAGCCTCGCCGACTCCGCCGTCACGACCGGGAAGCTGGCGGACACGGCGGTCACGACCGCGAAGATCGCCGACGGCTCGGTCAGCACCGCGAGACTGGCGCCGGGGGCGGCGGTCAGCGGCGTCGGGAGCGTCTTCCACACCAGCCTCACGCTGACCAGCGGTCAGAGCGGCGTGATCCTCCAGCAGGTCCCGTCGCTGGGGACGCTCGTAGCGAGCTGCGCCGCAGGTGTCACGACGACCCAGTGGAACAACGACACGAGCGGGACGATCGGCATCGAGTACGCCGGCGTGAACGCCCCCGGGACGGCGTTCGCCGACCACTTCAACCCGCCGAGCGGCGGGATGGTGCCGGCGAATCCGTCGGCGGGAGGCTCGCAGTCGCTGACCTGGCAGGTCAACGCCGGCGACGGCGCCGCCGCGCACGTCGCGACCGTCGAGGTCTCCGACAGCGTCGCCGGGACCAGCTGCGTCGTCGTGGTGCAGTCGATCTCCAGCTGAGCGCACAGGGGCGGCGGCGCGGCTGCGCCGCCGCCCCGGTCCCTTCTGGCAGCATGCCGCGCCATGAACCGATCTCGCCGCAGCTGCCATGCCGTTCCCGGATCCAACCCCCGCTTCATCGAGAGAGCGACCGGCCTCGACGCCGACGAGGTCTTCCTCGACCTCGAGGACGCCGTCGCTCAGGGCGAGAAGGCCCGCGCCCGCGAGCAGGTGATCGCCGCCCTGCGCGACCTCGACTTCGGCGAGAAGACCGTCGCCGTGCGCGTCAACGGCACCGACACGCCGCACTACTACCGCGACCTGATCGACGTCGTCGAGCAGGCCGGCGACCGCCTGCACGCCATCATGCTGCCGAAGGTCCGGACGCCCGGCGACGTCGAGATGACCGACAGACTGATCACGCAGATCGAGCTGGCGCGCGGCTGGCAGGTCGGCCGCATCGGCATCGAGGCGCAGATCGAGGACGCGAGCGGGCTGATCGCCTGCGAGGCGATCGCCGCCGCCTCGCCGCGGATGGAGACGCTGATCTTCGGCCCGGGCGACTACTCGGCCTCGATCGGGATCCCGATCACGACGATCGGCGGCTCGCCCGAGGGCTACCCGGGCGACCACCTCAACTACGTCTTCACGCGCCTCGTCGTGGCCGCGCGCGCGGCCGGCATCCAGGCGATCGACGGCCCCTACGGGAACGTCAAGGACGACGACGGCCTGCGCGCCCGTGCGCGCCTCTCACGCGCGCTCGGGCTCGACGGCAAGTGGACGATCCACCCCGGCCAGATCGCGATCGTGAACGAGGTCTTCAGCCCCTCGCGCGCGGAGTGGGAGCGGGCCGAGGCGATGCTCGACGCCTACCGCGCCGCCGCCGACGAGGGCGGCCGCGGCGCGGCGATGTTCGACGGCGAGATGATCGACGAGGCCAACCGCAAGATGGCGGAGAGAATCGCCGAGGCCGGTCGCGCCGCGGGCTACGAGCCGGAGGGTGCCGCGGCCGTCTCGAAGCCGTAGAGCTCGGCCAGTTCGGGGTCTCGCTCGGCCAGCGCGCGCGCGAGCGAGACCATCACCTGCGACTGCTTCCAGGTCGCGTCGTCCTGCATCTTGCCGTCGATCATGTGGACGCCGGCACCGTCCGGGATCGCCTCCATCACCTTGCGGGCGAACGCGACCTCGTCGGGGTCGGGGCTGAAGACCTTCTTCGCGATCGCGATCTGGACCGGATGCAGCGACCAGGTGCCGACGCAGCCGAGCAGGAACGCGGAGCGGAACTGCGTCTCGGCGCCGGCGACGTCTCTGATGTCGCCGTAGGGACCGTAGTAGGGCAGGATCCCGGCGGCCGCGCACGCGTCGACCATGCGGGCGATCGTGTAGTGCCAGAGGTCCTGCTGCGCGCTCGCGCGGGGCGCGTCGGGGTTCGCCGGGTCGGGATCGTCGATCACGCGGTAGCCGGGGTGGCCGCCGCCGACGCGCGTCGTCTTCATCCGCCGCGACGCCGCCAGGTCGGCCGGGCCGAGGCTGATCCCCTGCATCCGCGGAGAGGCGGTCGCGATCTCCTCGACGTTCGCCATCCCGAGCGCCGTCTCGAGGATCGCGTGGATCAGGATCGGCCGCTTCAGCTTCGCCTTCGCCTCCAGCTGCGCCAGCAGCCGGTCGACGTAGTGGATGTCCCAGGGACCCTCGACCTTCGGGATCATGAAGACCGAGATGCGGTCGCCGGCCTCCGTCGCGAGCGTGGTGATGTCGTCGAGCGCCCAGGGGCTCTCGAGCGAGTTCACGCGCGTCCAGAGCGCCGTCTCGCCGAGGTCGGCCTCGCGGGCGATCCGCACGAGGCTCGCGCGCGCGAGATCCTTGCGGTCGACCGGCACGCCGTCCTCGAGGTTGCCGAGCACGACGTCCGCCTGACGAGCGATGTCGGGCACCTTCGCCGCCATCTTCTCGTTGCTGGGGTCGAAGAAGTGGATCATCCGCGACGGGGTGAAGG
>JAATFK010000091.1 GCA_015655225.1 Solirubrobacterales bacterium
CCCGCACGCTGTCGGTCCGCGCCGCCTTGAAGCCGCACTGCGCGTCGCTGAAGCGGGCGCGCAGGACGGCGCGCAGGAGGTGGTTGTAGCCGCGCGAGATCAGCTCCCGCTTGGGACCGCGCACGACGCGCGCGCCGCGCGCCAGCCGCGAGCCGATCGACAGGTCGCTGTGGCCCGAGAGCAGCGGCGCGACGAGCGGCAGCAGCGCCCGCAGGTCGGTCGAGAGGTCGACGTCCATGTAGGCGACGACGCGCGCGTCGCTCGCGCCCCAGGCGGCCCGCAGCGCGCGGCCGCGGCCCTTGCGATCGAGGTGGAGCAGCTCGACGTGCGACAGCTCGCGCGTCAGCTGGCGGCCGATCTCGGCGGTGCGGTCGGTCGAGGCGTTGTCGGCGACGACGATCCGCCAGGAGAAGGGGAAGTTGTCGGAGAGGAAGCGGTGCAGCCGGCGGACGCTGGGAGCGAGCGCGTCCTGCTCGTTGTAGACGGGCACGACGACGTCGACGTCGACGCTGCCGCGCGACCCGGGCGCGGGCGCGAATGCGTCGGCGGCGGCCGGAGGGAGGTGGGGGATCAGCTCGGTCGTGCTCATGCCTCCAGCTTCGAGGCCGCGGGTCCAGGCACGGTGGGAGCAGCCTGAGAGCTGGCTGAGGGCGTTGGAGCCGTCACTGCCGGCAGCTCGACCACGAACTCGGCGCCGCCGTCGGCCGCGTTGCGCGCCTCGACGCGGCCGCCGTGCGCCTCGACCACGCCGGCGACGATCGCGAGCCCGAGGCCGGCGCCGCCGCGCCCCCGCGTGCGACCGGTCTCGGCGCGCCAGAAGCGCTCGAACAGCGCGCTCGGCTGGTCGGTCGGGAGGCCGGGGCCGTGGTCGCGCACCGCAAGGCGCACCTCGCCGGCGGCGGGGGCGTTCACCGTCACCTCGATCGGGGTGCCCGCGGGGGTGTGGACGAGCGCGTTGCGCAGCAGGTTCGCGAGCAGCTGGCGCAGGCCGTCGGCGTCGCCGAGGACGACCGCCGCGCCGCCCGTCTCCAGCTCGATCGCGCGCTCGGGGGCGGTCGCGCGGGCGTCGTCGACCGCATCGCGGGCGAGCGCCGCGAGGTCGACCGCGCCGTGCTCGGCGTCGCGCACCTCGTCGAGCCGCGCGAGCGTCAGCAGATCCTCGACCAGGACGCCCATCCGCTTCGCCTCCTCCTCGATCCGCCGCATCGCCTTCTCGGTGTCGGCCGGCTCGCGCGCGGCGCCGAGCCGGAACAGCTCCGCGTAACCGCGGATCGAGGCGAGCGGCGTGCGCAGCTCGTGCGAGGCGTCGGCGAGGAACTGGCGCAGCCGGTCCTCGCTCGCCTGCCGCTGCGCGAACGCGCGCTCGAGCCGGTCGAGCATCGCGTTGAGGGCGCGGCCGAGGCGGCCGACCTCCGTCCGCGGGTCGGTCGTCTCGACGCGGTGGGAGAGGTCGCCGCCGGCGATCGAGGCGGCCGTGTGGCCCATCCGGTCGAGCGGCAGCAGGCCGACGCGGACGACCAGCCAGGCGGCGATCCCGAGCACCAGCAGCACCGCCGCGATCACGAGCCCGGTGACGATCAGCAGCCGCTGGAGGGACGAGTCGACGTCGCGCAGCGGCAGCGCGGCGACGACCGTCCCGCCGGTGTCGGGATCCTTCTCGGCGAGGACGCGGTAGCGCGTCCCGGAGCCGGCGACGCCGTTCACGGTCGTGATCTTCCCGAGCGTGAGCGTCGCCGGCAGCTGCGGCCGTGCGGTCGACGCGGTCGCGTTGGTGGAGCCGCCGAAGACGAGCAGGCCGGATCTGACGACGGTCCCGTCGGCCGCGCGCAGCTGGCCGTAGGTGCCGGCCGGCAGCCCGAAGTCGGGCCGCGCGCCGCCGCCGCCGTTCGCGCCGCCGCCCGGCGGGGGCGCCGCCTGCGGGGGGCTCGTCAGCTCGTGGAACGGGCTCGCCGCCGTCCCTCTTCTGCTCTGGCCCAGTCTCGCCCCGACCGCCTGGGGCGCGGTGCGCACCTGCTGGTCGAGGCGGTCGTAGAGGAAGGAGCGCTGCTCGGCATACGTGATCCCGCCGAGCGTCACGAGCCCGAGCGCGGCCAGCACCACCAGGCCGGCGACGAGGCGCGAGCGCAGCGACCGCATCAGCGGCTCATCCCCGGGGCAGGCGCAGCGCGTAGCCGACGCCGCGCACCGTCTGGATCAACGGCGGCCCGTGGGCGTCGAGCTTCTTGCGCAGGTAGGAGACGTAGGTCTCCAGGACGCGCGCGTCGCCGCCGAAGTCGTAGTCCCAGACGTGCTCCAGCAGCTGTGCGCGCGTGAGGACGCGGCGCGGGTTCAGCATCAGGTAGCGCAACAGCCGGTACTCGGTCGCGGTCAGCTCGACCAGCTCGCCCGCGCGCGTCACCTCGCGCGCGTCCTCGTCCAGCTCGACGTCGGCGAAGACGAGGCGGCTCGACTCCGGCTCGGCGAGGCCGGCTCGGCGCAGGATCGCGCGGATCCGCGCGACCAGCTCCTCCAGGCTGAACGGCTTCGTCACGTAGTCGTCGCCGCCGAGCGAGAGGCCGCGGACCTTGTCGCCGGTTCCGTCGCGGGCGGTCAGGAAGACGATCGGGACGCGGGCGCGCTGGGCGCCGAGTCGTTCGGCGACGTCGAAGCCCTCCATGTCGGGGAGCATCACGTCGAGGACGATCAGGTCGGGACGGAAGGCGCGGACCGCGCTGAGCGCCTCCGCGCCGGTGCCGGCCGACTCGACCTCGAAGCCCTGGAAGCGCAGCGCCATCGCGATCACGTCCACGATGTTCGGCTCGTCGTCGACCACCAGCACGCGGTGGGTGCGCGGCTCGGCGACGGCGCTCATCGCGCGATCCTCAGGACCGCGTCGACGGCGCCGCCCGCTCCGGCCGGCAGGCGCAGCCTGCCGGTGTGGGCGACGGTGCCGCCGGCGAAGACGCGCAGGTCGAGCGCGAGGTCGTCGTCAGGGGCGTCGGGAGCGCCGGTCGAGCGGGCGGGACGGATCGTCTGCACGTGGGCGACGCCTTCCTTGTCGGTGATCACGATCCCGTGAGCGGGGTCGTTCGCGAGGCGGACGTCGAGCAGCGCGTTCGGCACCGGCCGGCGGGTCACCTCGTTGAGGACCGTGAAGGACACACGAAGAGGCTTCCCAGGGTACCCCGCGCCGATGTCGGCGCGGAGATCGCCGCGGTCGATCTCGGCGCCCTCGTCGGCGTGGACCGCCGTCAGGGCGCACTGCAGCGCACCGGAGGCCGGTGCGTGGTTGGCGCGCCGGCGCGAGCGGGAGCGAACGCTCATGACGTCGCCGCCCGCAGCGCCGCCGCCTTGCCGACGCAATCGTACAGCGTGGTGCCGGTCGACGTGCTCGTGCCGGTCGTGCTCGACACCGTCACTCTGGTGCAGACGTTCGCGACGGTCGCGAGCACCTTCGTCGCGCCGACCCGTCCGCCGCTGGCGCCGCCGCCGCCGCCACCGCCGAAGCCGCCTCTGCCGCCGGCCGCCGTGCCCGTCGAGTCACCGACGACCCAGCGGATGTTCCCGTTCTGGACTTCCTGCGCGAGCCACTTCGCGTTGACCTCGCTCTCGCTGCCGGAGAAGCCGCCGATGCCGGCGACCTTCGCGCCCGAGGCGATGATCGAGGACGCAGCCGTCGACTGGCTGGAGACCGCGATCGTCCCGCCGCCGTGCGCCTTGACGTACGTCAGGACCGAGGTGAGCTGATCGGCGCCACCGCCGAACATGCCGCCTCCGGCGCCGCCGGCCGCGCCCGCGCCGCCTCTGGCCGCGCCGGCCGCGCTCGGGGGCGCGCCAGCGCCCGCGGCGCCGCCACCCGCACCAGCACCCGGGATCTGGATCCCGAGGCTGGGGGCGCCGCCGGCCCCGCCAGCCGCGCCGCCGCGAGCCGCGCCACCGCCGAAGCCGCCGCGGCCGGCCCCGCCACCGGTGCCGCCGAAGCCGCCTC
>JAATFK010000405.1 GCA_015655225.1 Solirubrobacterales bacterium
CCGGCCTGCGTGCGGATCTCGAACTTGTAGAGCGCGCCGGGCGCGACGCCGGGGATGATCAGCTCCCAGATGCCGCTGGAGCCGAGCGTGCGCATCGGGTGCAGGCGTCCGTCCCAGCCGTTGAAGTCGCCGACGACGCTGACCGTGCGCGCGGCCGGCGCCCAGACGGCGAAGGCGGTGCCGCTCACGCCGTCCAGCTCACGGAGGTGCGCGCCGAGGCGCTCGTAGAGCTGCTCGTGGCGCCCTTCACCGGCGAGGTACTGGTCGAGCTCGCCGACGGTCGGCGCGAACGCGTAGGGATCCCGGGCGACGTTGACGTTGCCGTCGGGGTACTCGGCCTCCAGCTCGTAGTCGAGTGGCAGCTTCGCGTCCGGGAGCACGCCCTCGAAGACGCCGGTCGATCTGCGCTCTCTCAGCTCGACCGGCTCGTTGCCGTCGCCGTTCAGGCGGGCGACGACGCGCGTCGCCGACGGCCGGTAGGCGCGGATCGTCACGCCCTTCGAGCCCGGATGGGCACCCAGCAGGCGATGCGGGTCCGACAGCTCGCCCGCGATCAAGGCGTCGACGTCTCTTCTGGTGCTCATACGGTGGGGTCCTCCAGCAGTCGGGCGATTGCCGCGACGGGGATCGGAACCCAGTCGGGTCGGTGGTCGAGCTCGTAGCGCAGCTCGTAGACGGCCTTCTCCAGCTCGAAGATCGTCAGCAGCCGGCGGGTCGCCTCGGCGCCGGCCGGCAGCAGGCTCGCGTCGGCCTCCGACAGGTAGCCGGCGAGGAACGCGTCGCGCGCCTCCTGCTCCCAGCGCTCGGGCGGCGTGACGCCCTGCTGCAGCTCTGACGCGGCGGCGGCGTAGGCGAACGAGCGCAGCATCCCCGCCACGTCGCGCAGCGGCGAGCGCTTGTGCCGGCGCTCGATCAGCGACCGCGCCGGCTCGCCCTCGAAGTCGAGCACGATCCAGCGGTCGTCGGGCGCGAGCAGCGTCTGCCCGAGATGGAGGTCACCGTGGGTCCGGATCGAGCGGCCGCCCGAGCTGATCCGGGCGATCAGGTTGAGGTGGTCCTGCACGTCGCCGCCGCGGCCGGCGATCGGCGCCAGCTCGGGGCGGTTCGGGAGGTCGGCGAAGACCTGTTCGACCTCCTCGTCGATCGAGGCGATCAGCAGCGCGAGCGCCTCGCCGCTCGGCTCCTCGGGACTGAAGTCGGGGTCGCCGGCGTCGGAGCCGAGCGCCGTGTGCATTCGCCCGATCACCGCGCCGAGCTCGCGCAGCCGCTGCACGAAGCCCGCCGGGCCGTTCGCCAGCTCCGCCAGAGCCAGCTCCCAGCCGTCGCGTCCACCGGCGACGAACTGCTGGACGATCGCGAGCGTCGCGCTGATCGACTCGCTCTCGTACTCGGCCCAGCCGACCAGCGGCGCGATGTTGGGAAAGCCGTGGCCGTCGAGGAAGCGCAGCATCTCCAGCTCCGGGTTCGGACCCGGCTCGATGCGGCGGAACATCTTCATGATCAGACGGTCGTCGACGACCAGCGAGGTGTTCGACTGCTCCGCCCCGACGGCGCGCACCTGCGTCAGGGGCGCGGCGCCGCGCGCCTCGTCCACGAGGTGGAAGCTGAGCCGCGTCGTCCCGGAGGCGAGCGCCTCCTCGCCGACTGCGAGACGCGCGAGCGTCATCGTGTCGGCGGGGTCGGCGAGCGCGTCGTAGACGGTGAAGCCGCCGGCCTCGCAGATCACGCCGTTGCTCCAGCCCTGCTCGAGCGGCCGGAAGCCGAGCGGCAGCTGGTACAGCTCGTGGGTGCCCGACGGCTGGCGCACCTCGACCAGCACGATCGCGAGCGGAGGCTGCTCGCTCAGCGGCAGCGCCTCCAGCAGCGAGAGGCGGCCGACGTCGCTCGCCTTCCCGCCGAACCAGCGCTGCTGCGCGACCCACTCGCCGACGCACTGCTCGTCGAGGAAGCCGAGGTTCCCGGCGGCGACCGCCTGGGGCACGTCGATGTGGGACTCAGCTGACGACATCGTCCTCCGCGTACTCCTCTTCGCGCTTCAGCAGGAACCAGTAGAAACCGCGCGGGGCGAGCGTGAGCAGGTACGGCAGCTCGCCGATGCGCGGGAAGCGCGAGCGCCCGAGCATCTCCTCCGGGTAGCGGCCCTCGAACTCCGACAGGTCCAGCTCGACCGCCTGCGCGGAGCGGGCGAGGTTGTGGACGCAGAGGACGACGTCCTCCTCGTAGGTGCGGACGTGAGCGAA
>JAATFK010000547.1 GCA_015655225.1 Solirubrobacterales bacterium
TCCCGACCGCCGCGACCGGCTCCGTCACGCTGCCGGACGCCGACGGCGACTACTGGATCCGCGTCGAGCAGACCGACGCCGCCTCCAACGACGCCTTCACCGCGTCGACCCCGGTCACGCTCGACCGCGCGGCTCCCGCCGCCGGCCCGGCACCGACCGTCACGGGCGCCGAGAACGTCCGTGGGCGCACCGTCGCGTTCACGCGCGCTCCGGACGCCGCGACCGCAACGGTCGAGGTCACGCCGAGCGGCGGCGGCACGACCGTCTCGACGGTGATCGCCAGCGGCGGCAGCACGCCGATCACGCTGCCGGACGCCGACGGCGACTACCTCGTCGACGTCGTCCAGACGGACGCCGCCGGCAACGCCGCGACCTCCCCGGCCGCGACAGTGACGCTCGACCGCGTCGCCCCAGCCGCCGGCCCCGCGCCGACGGTCACCGGCGCGAGCGACAGCCGCGACCGCACCGTCACGTTCAGCCGCGCCGGCGACGCCGCCGACGCGACGATCCAGGTGCTCGACTCGACCGCGACGGTCGTCGTCAGCACCGACGTTCCCACCGGGTCCAGCGGCGACGTGGTGCTGCCCGACCTCGACGGCGCCTACACCGTCCAGGTCGTCCAGAGCGACGACGCCGGCAACCAGTCGACCACGCCGGCGACCCCGGTCACGCTCGACCGCGTGCCGCCGGCCGCCGGCCCCGCGCCGACCGTCACGGGCGCCGACGGCGCCCGCTCCCGCGGCGTCACGTTCACGCGTGCCGGTGACGTGGCGAGCGCCTCGATCGAGGTGCTCGACAGCACCAGCACGGTGGTCGCCACGACGGCGCTCCCGACCGGCGCGACGGGCACGATCACGCTGCCCGACACCGACGGCGACTACGCCGTTCGCGTGCGGGTGACCGACGAGGCCGGCAACGACGCCGTCACGCCCACCACGCCGATCACGCTCGACCGCGGCGCTCCGGCTCCCGGTCCCGCGCCGACCGTGACGGGCGCGGGCAACCTGCGCACGCGCGCGGTCACGTTCACGCTCGACCCGAGCACGGCGGTCGCGACGGTGGAGGTGCTCGACGGCTCCAACACGGTCGTGGCGACCGCGGCGGTCCCGGCCGGCGCCGACACGGCCACGATGGTCCTGCCGGACACCGACGGGAGCTACCACGTGCGCGTGCGGCAGGCGAACGGCGGCGGCTTCAGCGCCGTCACGCCGCTCACCGGCGTGACGCTCGACCGCGTCGGGCCGGACGCCGGCGACGCGCCGAGCGTCACCGGAGCGCCGGACGCGCTCACGGTCACGTTCGACCGCGCTCCCGACGCCGCCAGCGCGAGCGTCGAGGTGCTCGACGGCAGCGGGACCGTCGTCGCGACGATCCCGGTCCCGACCGGCGCCACGGCGACGGTCGACCTGCCCGACGACGCCGGCACCTACGGCATCCGCGTCGTGCAGACGGATGCGTCCGGCAACAGCGCGACCTCGCCGGCGACGCCGGTGACGCGCACCGCGATCGACGGCGGACCGACCGGCGGCGCCGGCGGGGGCGGCACGACCACGGTCACCACCCCCACGACCCCCACGGTCACCCCCACCCCGACCCCGGCCGCGGTGGCCCCCACCACCGCCCCGACGACACCGACGACACCCAGAGCGACGCCGGCGCTGTCGGACACGGCCGGCCTCGGCACGCTGCTGAGCGCCTGCTACGGCAGCGGCGCGGTCGCGATCACGAACGCCGGCGTGCACGGCACGCGGGCGACCGTCACCGGCCTGTCGCGCTACGCGCCGGGGACGGCGATCGCGCTGCTCGACAACCGCGGGCGCCAGGTCGCGAGCGCGACCGTCGGCTCCCACGGCACGTTCGCCGCGACCTTCGCCGCTCCGGCGAAGAAGCTCCAGGCGCACACGCTGTACCACGCGGTCGTCGGGACGGTGAAGTCGACCCAGCTGCGGCTGGTGCGGCAGAACACGATCACGTCCGTGACGGTTCGCGGGAAGGTCATGACGATCCGCGGCGTGGTCGATCCCAAGCACCTCGGAGCGAAGATCCGCTTCCAGGTGCGCGGTGGCCACGGCGCCGTCGCCTGCTCGACCAGAGCCGGCGTCCTGCCGGTCCTGCGCAAGGGCGCGACGTACAATCGCAGAACCGGTGCCTACGCGCTGCGCATCGCGCTGCCGGCCGGCAGCGGCAAGCTCGCGCTCCGCACGCGCGCGAGCGGCCGCGCGGTCAGCAACAGCTCAGCGGTGATCCGCTGAGGTCAGGTCCCTGTACCATGGGTGGCGGCGGCGCGAGCTGCCGCCACCCGGGGGCGGATCGGGCAGCTGGCGAGATGATCGTTGACGAGCCCGCAGGCCTGCATCGAGGCGTATGCGGTGGTCGGGCCGACGAAGCGGAAGCCGGCCGCCTTGAGGGCCTTCGCGAGCGCCTTCGACTCCGGCGTCTGCGCTGCCACGTCGGCGAAGCTGGCGGGAGCGGGAGCGGCCTGGTCCTCAGGCGGCGCGAAGGACCACACCAGCTCGGCCAGGTCGGTGCCTCGTTCGCGCAGCTCCAGGAGCGCGCGGGCGTTCGCGATCGTCGCCTCGATCTTGGCGCGGTTGCGGACGATCGCGGCGTTGGCGAGCAACCGCTCCACGTCGTCGTCGCCGAAGCGGACGACGCGCTCGGCGTCGAAGTCCGCGAACGCCTCGCGGAAGGCGTCGCGCTTGCGCAGGATGGTGATCCAGGCGAGGCCCGACTGGAACGCCTCCAGCGAGATCCGCTCGTAGAGCGCGCGCTCGTCGAGGACCGGGAAGCCCCACTCCTCGTCGTGGTAGCGCTCGTAGAGCGGCGTGCCGTCGCCGAAGCAGCGCGGGGCGCTGAGCGGGTGCGAGGTGGTGGCGTCGGTCGGCGTCTCGTCGGCCATCTCAGGCGGAAGCCTAGCGATGCGAACGCGCGTTCGCGTTCGGACTTATCTTTAGCCGTTTGCGATATCCTTTCGGCCATGCCTGATGAGCAGCCCGCCGTCGTCGTGAACGAGACCCCGATCGAGCAGCGCCGCATCCCCAGCCAGGGCGAGGCGCGCTACCTCGAGGCGATCGCGACGCTCGGCCGTGGCGGCCAGCCGGTCTCGGGCGCTGCGCTCGCGCGCACGCTCGACGTCTCCGCCCCGACCGTCCACGAGATGGTCCGCCGCCTGGCGCGCGACGGCTTCATCGAGCGCACGACCGACCGGGGCTGGCGGCTCACGCGCGCCGGCCACCACGAGGCGACCGCGCTGCGACGCCGGCGCCACGTCGTCGAGCAGTTCCTCCGCACCGTGCTCCCGATCTCCAGCGACGAGATCGCCTCCGAGGCGGAGCTGCTCGTGACGGCCGTCTCGCCGCGGCTGGAGGAGCTGCTGCGGCAGGCGAGCTGGCCCGGCGAGCGCCCGTGCGACACCTCGCCGCTCGCCGATCACGTGCAGCGCCTCACCCCGCGCTGAGCGCTGGCCGGGACCGCGGTCCCCGCGCGCGCCGTGCAATAGTTCGACGCTGACCGAATTCGGACAGGCGACGATCGGAGTGGCATGAGCACGACCTCGACGGCAGACCAGACGAGCTACCTGCGCGAGCGCTTCGGACGCGTCGGCGTCTGGCTCGGCCAGCTCTCCGGCGAGCCCGCCGAACGCGAGCGCGAACTGGCGGTGCGGCTCGAGACGCTCGGCTACGGCGGGATCTGGTTCGGCGAGGCGCCGTCCAACCGCGAGGCGCTGACGCACGCCGCGATCCTGCTCGCCGCGACCCAGCGAATCGGCATCGCGACCGGTATCGCGAACATCTGGGTGCGTGACGCGCTCGCGTCCTCCAACGGCGCCGACACGCTCAACGAGGCGTGGGACGACCGCTTCCTGCTCGGCCTCGGCGTCAGCCACGCGCCGATCGTCGACTCGCGCGGGCACGACTACGCCCGCCCGCTCTCGGCGATGCGGAACTACCTCGACGCGATCGACGAGCACAGCTACGACGCCCCCGCGCCGGTGCGGCCGTCGCCGATCGTGCTCGCCGCGCTGCGTCCGAGGATGCTGGAGCTGGCGCGCGACCGCACCGCGGGCGCGCACCCGTACTTCGTGCCGCCCGAGCACACCGCGCAGGCGCGCGAGGCGCTCGGTCCGGTGCCGTTCCTCGCTCCCGAGCAGGTCGTCGTGCTGGAGA
>JAATFK010000343.1 GCA_015655225.1 Solirubrobacterales bacterium
CGGCGACGGGGTTCTGGTGTTGATGGACCTCGGGAGCGCGGTGCTCAGTGCGGAGATGGCTGTGGATCTGCTCGATCCTCCTGTCGACGTGCGGCTCGCCGCCGCGCCCTTGGTGGAGGGCGCCGTCGCGGCGGCGGTGGCAGCGCAGGCGGGGCAGTCGCTGGACGCCGTCGCCGCTGAGGCCGCGGGCGGTCTGCGAGCGAAGCTGGCCCACCTCGATTCGGGACTGTCTGACGCTCAGGTCGAGGGTTCGGGTTCGGGATCTGCGGACGATTCTGACTCCGTCTCGGATCGTTTCGTCGTGACGGTGGCTCAAGGCCTGCACGCACGGCCGGCGGCGCGGTTCGTGCGGGTCGCGGCGTCGTTCGAGGGCGTCGAGGTCGAGGTCTCGAACGCCACGACGGGCGCGGGGCCCGAGCCGGCGACGTCGCTCAACGCGATCGCGACCCTCGGCGTGCGCGAAGGGCACGAGCTGGTGGTCCGGGCGCGCGGAGCCGAGGCCTCCGAGGCGCTCCGAGCGCTTCGGGACGTGGCCGCGCCGGGGAGCTCACCCGAGCCCCAGCGCGGTGGGAATGTCATCTCGGGGGTCCAGGAGACCCCCAGAGGAACCGTGCTCCCGGATGGCGGGCTGCGGGGGATCGCCTCGTCGCCGGGGATCGCGATCGCGCCCGTGCGCTGGCTCGGCTCGGACGCCGGCGGCGGTGGGGGCTCCGCCGTGGAGGCTCGGGCGACGGGGACGGCGGACGAGGAGTGGGCGGCGCTGCGGGAGGCTCGCGACGGCGTGCGGGACGAGATCGCGCAGCGGCGGGAGCTGCTGGCGGCGCGGGTCGGCGAGGCGGAGGCGGAGATCCTCGACGCGCTCGCGCTGACGCTCGACGACCCCGCCCTGCTCGGCCCGGCGAGAACGGCGATCGAGGGCGGCGCAAGCGCCACCGTGGCGTGGACCGAAGCGGTCGCCCCACTCGTCGCCCGCTACCAGGCCCTGGAGGACCCCTATCAACGGGCGCGAGGGGACGACCTGGCCGACGTGGCGCGGCGGGTGGCCGAGCGGATCGGGGGCGCGGGCGCGGCGCGCGGCGCGGACGCGACCGACGCGGCCGGCAGCACCGACGCGGCCGGCGGCGCAGGCCCCGCGAGCGAGGCCGCCTCGCCCCACATCCTCCTCGCCCGCGAGCTGACTCCCCTCGACGCCGCGGGGCTCGACCCCGGCGTCGTCCTCGGGATCGCGACCGTCGGCGGTGGGCCGACGTCGCATGGCGCGATCCTCGCCCGCGCTCTTGGCGTGCCCGCCGTCGTCGCCCTTGGCGAGCCCCTGCTCGCCGTCGCGAGCGGTACGGCAGCGGTCCTCGACGGAGACGCCGGCCTCCTCGTTCCCGACCCCGACCAGGCGACCCGCGACGACTACGAGGCCCGCCGTGACGAAGCCGCGAAAGCCGCCGCCGAAGCCGGCGCCCACGCCCACGAGCCCGCGCGGACGCGGGACGAGGTCACGATCGAGGTCGCCGCCAACGTCGGCGGCGCCGACGAGGCACGAGACGCCGTCGCGGCCGGGGCCGACGGCGTCGGCCTCCTCCGTACGGAGTTCCTCTTCCTCGACCGCGACCAGGCGCCCGACGAGGACGAGCAGGTCGCCCTCTACCGCGCCGCCGCCGGGGCGCTCGACGGCCGCCCGCTGATCATCCGCACCCTCGACGCCGGCGCCGACAAGCCCCTCCCCTACCTCCGCCTCGCTCCCGAGCAGAATCCCTTTCTCGGGCTGCGCGGCCTGCGGCTCGGCCTCGCGCGGCCCGAGCTGCTGGCGACGCAGCTGCGCGCGATCGTCCGCGTCGCCGCCGACCACGAGCACGTCAAGCTGATGTTCCCGATGGTCGCGACGGTCGAGGAGCTGCGCGCCGCTCGCGCCGCACTCGAGGAAGCCCGCCGCGCCACCGGCGCCGCGCCACGCGAGGGCTTCGAGGTCGGCGTGATGGTCGAGGTCCCCTCCGCCGCCCTGATCGCGGACCGGATCGCCGCCGAGGTCGACTTCCTCTCCCTCGGCACGAACGACCTGACGCAGTACGTGCTCGCCGCCGAGCGCGGCAACGAGCACGTCGCCGCCCTCGCCGACGGCCTCCACCCGGCGGTGCTGCGACTCGTCGCGGAGGTCTGCGACGCGGCCGACGCTCACGGCCGCTGGGTCGGCGTCTGCGGCGAGCTGGCCGCCGACCCCGCCGCGATCCCGCTGCTCGTCGGCCTCGGGGTGCGCGAGCTGAGCGTCGCGGGACCGTCGGTCGCGGCCGTCAAGGCGGCCGTCCGCATCCTCGACACGGCCGCCGCCGGCGAGCTGGCGTCCCGCGCGCTGGCGGCCGAGTCGGCGGCGGCGGTCCGCGCGCTCACGACCGACGGCGCCGAGTAGCCGTTTCCTCCAGCCGCGAGCCGGGAACCGACCTCCAGACAGCCACCCGGAAGGAGCACCACCGTGCTGACCCTCACCGAGAACGCCGCCGACGCGATCCGCGGGATCGTCGCCTCACCCGAGATCCCCGACGGCGCCGGCCTGCGCATCGCGACCCAGCCGGGCGCGACCGACCCGGGCGCGCTCGAGGTCTCGCTCGCCGACGTGCCCGCCGACTCCGACCAGGTCGTCGAGGACGGCGGCGCGCGCGTCTTCGTCGAGGAGGGCGCCGTCGAGCTGCTGGACGACAAGCTGCTGGACGCGGAGATCGAGGGCCACGAGGTCGGCTTCCTCATCACCGAGCTGCCGTAGCCCGGCCCCGGTCCCGGCCTAGGAGTCGAAGACCAGTCTCGCGATCGCCGCCAGCCCGACGAGCACGATCAGCCCGCGCAGCACGTTCGGCGGCAGCCGGCGCCCGATCCGCGCGCCGACCTGGCCGCCGATCGTGGCGCCGACCGCCAGCTCCGCGACCGCGCCCCACGCGAGGTGCGCGACGAACACGAAGACGATCGCCGCGACGAGGTTCACGAGCGCCGTCAGCGCGTTCTTCAGCGCGTTGATGCGCTGCATGTCCTCGTCGAGCGCGACGCCGAAGATCGCGACCTGCAGGATCCCCTGCGCGGCCCCGAAGTAGCCGCCGTAGACGCCGGTCGCGAACATCGCCGCGTCGAGCCCGCGGCCGCCCGTCGCCTCCTCGTGCGGGTGGCGCCGCGACGCCGCCCAGCGCGCGATCCGCGGCTGCAGCACGACGAGCACGAGGGCGATCGCGATGAACACCGGCACGATCGCCTTGAACGCGGACGCCGGCAGCACGAACAGCAGCGACGCGCCGAGCGTGCTGCCGAAGGTGACGACGATCCCGAAGCGGATCAGCCGCGGTCTCTGGCCTCTCAGCTCGGCGCGGTAGCCGAAGGCGCCCGAGAGCGACCCCGGCACGAGCCCGAGCGAGTTGGTCGCGTTCGCCGTCACCGGCGCGTAGCCGCAGGCCAGCAGCACCGGGAAGGTGACGAGCGTCCCGCTGCCGACGACCGTGTTGATCGCGCCCGCCCAGATCCCCGCGACGAAGATCGCGACGCCCTGGAGGACGGTCACTGCGGAGCTGTCGGAGGCGCGGTCATCGGGGCCAAGCATGACGGGCCGGCGGCAAACGCGACGTTCCTCCACCCCTGGTCAGCGCCCGCGCGCCACGCCCGAGCCGAGGTCGCGGAGATGTTAGGCTGCCCACAGTTAGGCCGACCTAATGAGCACCCTCGCACCCGACAGCCCCGTCGCCTCCTCGCCGCAGCCGCGCCGCTCGCTGGCCCGCCGGCTCGCACCCTGGGGCGTCGCGGTCGCCGCACTCGCCGCGCTCGTCGCGCTGACCTGGCACAGCCACGGCGGCACGCCGGACCCGAGCGATCCCGCGACCCAGCGCCTCAGCCACGGGGCGGTCGTGATCGACTCGGCGATCCTCGTCCTGCGCGAGGGACTCGAGTGCATCCTCGTGCTCGCCGCCGTCACCGCCAGCTTCCGCGGCGCGACCGCGTCCTACCGCAGACCGGTCGCGCTCGGCGGCGTCGTCGCGCTCGCCGCGAGCGTCGCGACCTGGTTCGTCGCGGTCGCGATCACCTCGGCGGTCGGTCCCGGCAGCCTCGACCTCCAGGCCGCGACCGGCCTGCTCGCGATCGCCGTCCTGCTGGTCGTCATGAACTGGTTCTTCCACAAGGTCTACTGGACCGGCTGGATCTCGCACCACCACCAGCGCCGCAAGCAGATCGTCGCCGACGCCGCGAGCGGCACGACGACGCTCCAGCGGACCGTCCTCGGGCTCGCGCTGCTCGGCTTCACCTCGGTCTACCGCGAGGGCTTCGAGATCGTCCTCTTCCTCCAGAACCTGCGCCTGCGCTACGGCTCCGGGGTCGTGCTGGAGGGCGTCGCGCTCGGGCTCGCGTTCACCGCCGCGCTCGGCTTCGCGACCTTCAAGCTCCACGCCAAGCTGCCGTACAAGCGGATGCTCGTCGCGACCGGCGTCCTGCTCGGCGTCGTGCTGCTCGTGATGGTCGGCGAGCAGGTCTTCGAGATGCAGCAGGCCGGCTGGATCGGGACGACCTCGATCGGCGTGACGCTGCCCGGCTGGATGGGCATGTGGTTCTCGATCTTCCCCAACTGGGAGACGATCGGCGCGCAGATCGGCGCCGCGCTCGTCGTGATCGGCTCCTACGCGGTGGCGGAGCAGGTCAAGGTGAAGGGGCCGCGCCGCCGGCGAGCGGCCGCTCCCGCGCCTCAGCCCGCCTCCGCCGCCACCCCCGCTCCGCGCGCCGGGTGACGCCCGCCGGCGAGGAGCCGGTGCTGACCTTCGCGGAGCCCGCCGCGTGGGCCGCGTGGATCGCCGAGCAGCCGTCCGGCGCGACCGCCGGCGCGTGGCTGCGGCTCGCCAGAAGAGGCGGCGGGCTGGAGGCGATCTCCTACGACGAGGCGCTCGACGTCGCGCTCTGCCACGGCTGGATCGACGGCCAGGCGCGCAGCAGCGGCGACGAGGTCTCGACCCTGCGGCGCTTCACCCCGCGTCGCGCCCGCAGCCGCTGGTCGAGACGCAACGTCGAGCACGTCGCGCGGCTGACCGCCGCCGGCGCGATGCGGCCGGCTGGGCTCGCCGAGGTGGAGCGCGCGAGAGCGGACGGCCGCTGGGAGGCGGCGTACGCCGGCTCGGCGACGATCGAGGTCCCGGAGGACCTGCGGGCGGCGCTCGACGCAAGGCCGAAGGCGGCCGCCGCGTTCGCCACGCTCGACGCGCAGAACCGCTACGCGATCCTCTACCGGGTGCAGGACGCCAGACGCGCCGAGACGCGCGCGCGGCGGATCGCGAGATACGTCGCGATGCTCGCCGCCGGCGAGCGCCTGCACCCTTAGCCGACGCGCTCGGCTTCTTGCTCGAGCACGCCGAGCAGCTCGCCGACGCGACAGACGAGCAGGCGCTCCTCGTCGACCTCGACCCACGCGCCGGCGGCGGCGGGGAAGACGACGTGGTCGCCGGGCTTGACGGGCATCACGACACCGACGTGGGACCACCAGTCGAGCCCGGCGCCGACCGCGAGCACGATGCCGTGCTGCGGTGGCGGCTCGTGGGAGCCGGCGGGGACGACGAGACCGGACTCGCGGACGCGATCAGGCTCGAGCTCCTTGATCACGACGCGGTCGAAGAGGGGACGAAGTTGGTTGCGCACGCAGGGAGTGTAGGCGCCACGACGCACGACGCGACGGTGCTCGAACGCACCGCCGCGTCGTTGCGCGAACCCCCAGGTTCCCACCCACCCCGCCGATCCGGCCACTCGGGGGACCGCCGGATCGGCTGGGATGGATGGCGCTCCCGCGCCCGGGCCGCCGGGGGGACAGGCGGCGAGGGGCGCGGGAAGTCTCAGGCCTACGGGATGCTCGGGAGCGTCAGGCCGCCCTCGCCGCCGCCGCTGCCGTCGCCGCCCTGGCCCTGGCCGCTGCCGTCGCCGCCGAGGCCGCCGCTGCCGCCCTGGCTCTGGTCGCTGGTGGCGCTCGCCGCCTGCGCGGGCTGCGTGCCGAGCGTCACGGTGATGCTCTTGTCGGAGCCGCCGCGCTTGACCGTCAGCTGGACCTTGTCGCCGACCTGGCCGGCGTTGACGTAGCCCGACAGGGCGGCCGCGTCCTGCACCGACTTGCCGTTGTAGGCGGTGATCACGTCGCCTCTCTGGAGGCCGGCCGCCGCGGCCGGTCCGCCGGAGGTGAGGTCCGCGACCTGCGCGCCGGTGCCGCTGGTCACGTCGGCCGTCTCGACGCCGAGGTAGGCGTGCTTGACGGTGCCGCCGTTCTCGAGCTGCTGGACGACCGAGCGGACCGTGTTGGACGGGACCGCGAAGCCGATGCCGACGTTGCCCGACTCACCGGAGCTGGAGGAGCCGGTCGACTCGATCTGCGAGTTGACGCCGATCACCTGGCCCTGGCTGTTGAGCAGCGGGCCGCCGGAGTTGCCGGGGTTGATCGCCGCGTCGGTCTGCAGGACGCCGTCGATCGTGAAGCCGTTGGGGGCACTGATCTGACGCTGGAGCGCCGAGACGACGCCGGTCGTGAGCGTGCGGTCGAGGCCGAACGGGTTGCCGATCGCGAACGTCGGGTCGCCGACCTGGACGGTGTCGGAGTCGCCGAGGACGAGCGGCGTCAGCGTCTGCGTGCCGGGGTCGACCTTCAGGAGCGCGAGGTCGTCGGACTCGTCTCTGCCGATCACGGTCGCGGTTCTGGTCGCGCCGTCGCCGATCTTGACGGTCACCTTCGAGGCGCCGTCGATCACGTGGAAGTTGGTGACGACCTCGCCCGTCTTGGAGACGACGAAGCCGCTGCCGGTCGCGGTGCCGGACTCCGAGGAGCTGCCGCCGAAGGGGCTGCTCGTCTGCTGCGTGATGTCGGAGGTGACGTAGGCGACCGAGTTTCTCGCGAGGTTATAGACCTGGCCGGCGGTCAGGGCCTTCGAGGAGGTCGTGCTCGCGACCGTCTGGCTGCTGCTCGTCGGAGCGGCTGCCTGGATCGTGGTGGTGGTCGTGTGGCTGCCATCGTTCGCGACGCCGACGACGACGGCTCCACCGCCGGCGCCGAGGACCGCGGCGGCGCCCAGTGTGAGGACTGTCTTGGGGGTTCGCATGCGAATGATCATGCGTCCGAACCCTGAGCGGTCCTTGAATCGCTCCTAAGCGCCGGAGAAACGTTGCTAAGACTCAGCTGAAGGCGCCCAC
>JAATFK010000369.1 GCA_015655225.1 Solirubrobacterales bacterium
AGGCCGCCCTGGCAGCCGCCGCCGGCGAAGCCTCCCCGTCCTCCGGTGCCACCCGTGCCGCCGAACACCTGGTCGGTGTCGAACACCGTGCCACCGGTGACCGTCAGTCCCGCGCCGGCCGACACGTAGATGGCGCCGCCCTGCGCCGCGCCGCCCTGACCGCCGAGCCCGGGCGCGCCGCCATTGCCGCCCGGGCCGCCGGCGCCGCCCGTCCCGTTGATGGCGAAGCCGCCCTCGCCGCCGCTGCCGCCCTGGCCGCCCCAGCCGCCCTCGCCACCCTGGCCGCCGTAGGCGTAGTCGCCGTCGAAGCCGCCCGCGTAGACGTCGACGTTGGCGCCCGGGTCGATCAGGATGCCCGCGCCGCGGCCCGCGCTCCCGTCGGCGCCGTTGGTGCCGGCGCTCCCCGACGCGCCAGCGCCGCCGGTCTGGCCGGTCGCGCCGGAGCCGCTGTCGGCGGCTCCCGCGGGTCCGTCGGTGCCGCGCGTCCCGTCGACGCCGCGGGCGCCGTCACCCCCGGCCACGCGACCGCCGGAGAGGGTGATCGAATCAAGCGTCAAGGACCCTCCGGTGACCTCGATGACACGATGGAACGAGCTCTTGGCGCCCGCGGTGAAGTCCTCGTAGAAGGTCGTCGGAC
This sequence comes from Solirubrobacterales bacterium, assembly GCA_015655225.1. Classification (GTDB taxonomy): domain Bacteria; phylum Actinomycetota; class Thermoleophilia; order Solirubrobacterales; family Solirubrobacteraceae; genus Conexibacter. The sequence goes on from JAATFK010000369.1 coordinate 638, forward strand.
CTTCGAGCGTCGTGTCGGCCCCGGAGGTGAGCGTGGCATCGAGCGTGACGGCGCCGCAGCTGAGCTGGTAGGTGCCGCCGGCGTTCAGTGCCGCCTGGATCGCCGACTGGGTGCATGCCAGCGGGGCCGGCGTGTCAGCTGACGCCGCCGGCGCCGCCACTGTTCCCGCGACCACCGTCGCGATCATCACCCATCGCCAATTCATCATCGTGTTCCCCAGGTCGTCGCCTCAATGCAGCGTCCGCGCCGGCGCGAGCCCCACGCCGGGGTCGCCTCACGGACGACGAGATTGTTCACAACGACCGAGGCGAAGTGATAGGACGCCAGTACGGCAACACCCGGACGAGAGTGCACAATCGAAGGCCGGAGGGCGATCGCGCCGGCGGCGGCCGTCCTGCGCCCCCGGGACGCGCGCTGGTCAGCGGCGCGGCTTCGCCTTCGCGCGCTTGACCGCGCGCGTCGTGACGGATCTCGCATGGCTCGCGAGCGTCGAGGTGAGCGTCAGCTGCACGCTCGCCTTCGGGTGCGCGCGCACGTACCGCGCGAGCTTCTTCGAGAGGACGATGCGGACGCTGAGACGCTGCCGGGAGTGCAGTCTGACCGTCTTGCGGACCGTGCCGACGAGCTTCGGCTTCGCCTTCCTCCCCCGCGTCGCGGCAGCGGCGGCCGCCGCGCGCGTCGTCGGAGCGGCGCCCGCGAACACGTTCAACGCGATCTGCTCGCCGAGCACGTCGTGCGGGTCGGACAGGGCCGGCGCCGTCAGCGTGAGGCTCACGACGCCCGAGGTCGAAAGCGTCGGCGTGGCGATCCGGGGCGTCGGCGCGGCGACGTTGCGCGGCGCGGGCGGTCCTCTCGCCGGCGCCGGCGTCCCGGCGGGCTGACCCGCGCCGGGCGACGGAGTCCCGCCGGCGCCCGGGATGTCGAGGTATGCCTCGTCGCGCCGTGAATAGCGCTTCTGAGTCCACCAGTGGGCTCCGGCAAGGTCTTGGCAGTACAGGGTCAGGCGGAAGCCGGTCAAGCTACCGACGTTGACATTCGGGATGGTGACGGGAAGCGCCGGCTCGCCCGCACCGACCGCAGCGAGCATGCCCCGGGCACGCGGGAACGCAGTGTTCTGTGTCGATCGGTAACCATCCTGGTCGCCAAAGACCACAACCGCTTCGATCCCCATAGCGGGGCCTGAGCCGACGTTCTTTACTCCGATCACGAGGGACCCGTCGTTACCGATCTCAGGCGGGTCAAACGGCACGAGGACCGGGCGCCGACCCCGACGTCCCTCTTCTCGCACCTCGCGGACCGACGCTCGCGTCCATCCCGCGAGGCCGGCGGTCGCCAACGCGAGGACAGCGGTAGCGATCCCGGTCAGGTCGAGATCCCCGGAGAGGCTAATCACGAACGCGAACACCGTTTAGACGGTACGCACTACCGCTGCGCGCCGCGCGGGTTGAACGGGTGACCGCGAGCCGATCAGTGAGCACAAGGCCGTCGTGTTGCGGCTCGCGTCCGGAACGATGGCGGCTGACGTTAGGCTGCGATCTGCTCGTCGCCGCCGTCTACCTTCGTGCCGTAGACGAGCGCTCTCAGACGCTCGCGTTCGTGGGGGTTGCGGCGCATCATGTGGGCGTAGACGCGGAGGGTGAACTGTGGGTCGGTGTGGCCGATCTGTGCCATCAAACTGGTTGGGTCGGTGCCGCAGGCGACGAGGATCGAGGCGAAGGTGTGTCGGAGCTTGTGCGGGGTCAGGCCCTTGGGCAGGGGGACTTCGCCGCGCGCCAGGAGCAGCTCGTCGGCGGGGGCGAGGACCGGTCCGAGCATGCGGTTTCTGACGTTGTCCTTGTCGCGCCGGGTGCCCTTGCTGGTGCCAAAGACGAAGTCGTCGGGACCGGCACCGGGGCAGGCCGCCTTGTGGGCCTGGAGGATCCGGTACAGCAGCGGAAGCATCGGGATCTCGCGCAGACCGGCGTCGGTCTTGGAGCGTCCGACGTAGAGGCGGCGGTTGACGAGGTCGACGTCGCGCCAGAGCAGGTAGCCCAGCTCCTCGGCGCGCGGGCCGGCGAGCACGAGCGTCGCGACCAAGGCATAGCGGTCGGTGTTGAACCAGCGGCTGGAAGCGTCGAGGTCGGCCGCGGCGTCCAGCAGCGCCATGATCTGGCCGACGGCGTCGAGGTGGACCGGGCGCTTGGCGTCGACCTTCAGACGGCGGCGGCGGCCTTCGGCGGCGTTGG
>JAATFK010000712.1 GCA_015655225.1 Solirubrobacterales bacterium
CGCGGCCAGAGCCCCGCCTACAAGTCGTTCCCCCGCCACCGCTCCCGCACCAGCGCTTACTGACAAGCAGCCGGCGCGCTGCTAGGCAGCCGCACTGTGAGCACGGGGCGCTGGCAGCGCCTCAAGCAACGTCGCCGGCAGGCGGGTGCTCGCGTCCCAGATCTCGAGTGCGACGATCTCACGCGTGACGCGGTCGTAGTCGCGCAACCCGCCCGGAACACGCTCGCTGACCACGTCGGACGACTCGCCGGTCGGGAACCAGGCGATATCCGCAGCCCGGTCGTAGTAGGCGTACCGCATCACTTACATGTTGACAGCAGCAGATTAGGTGTCAAGGCGCCGGAGGTCGGCCCTGAATGATCTGCTCGCCGGGGCAGCGCACAGCGCCACCCCGGCGGCCAGGCTAGACCTTCGTCGCGACCTTCAGGCGCGCCTTGGCGATCGCGTTGGCGGCGCGGGTGCCGACCAGCAGGATCGGGCGCAGCGTGGCGCTGTCGGCGGCGTCGAGTGCCGGGAAGGTGCCCGTCAGCGCCAGCGTGCGGTCGAGCTTGATCACGGTCGTCTCGCCGCCGAGCGGCGCCGAGGCAGTTGCGATCACGGTCAGGGAGCCGCCGTCGACGATGTTGCGGGCGGCGGCCAGCGCCTTGTGAGCGCTCAGCGGGTGCAGGCCGTCGAGCGTGTCGATCAGCACGACGGCGTCGCCGCCGCGCGCCGCGACGCGCTTGCCGTTGTCGACCGCCCGCTCGACCGCCTGCGCCTGCGCGTCGGCGGAGGCCGCGAAGCTGAGCGCACCGCTCGTCGAGAGCGTCGTCGCGGACCAGTCGCTGATCTCCTCCGGGCGCACGCCGGCGAGCACGAGCGAGACCTCGAGCCCGTCGACCGCTACGAGCGTCTCGGCGAGGCGACGCAGCGCCTCCGTCTTGCCGGAGCGCGAGCCGCCCGTGATCACGACGCGCGAGCCCTTGCCGAACGGCGTCAGCCACTCGATCGCCTTCGCGGTCGGGTCCTCGGCGGCAAGCGCGATCCGCTCGTCCGGCCAGCTCGCGGGCAGCTCGTCGAAGCGAACGCCCTCGGACGTCTCCTCCGCCGGCTTGCCGTTGATCGTGTCGACGCGAACCAGCGACGGGTAGCGCTCGGAGCGGCGCGGCGGGCGCACCGGGCCGCTGACGCGGTCGCCGGTCACCAGCTCGCAGCGGCGCACCTGCGCGGCCGAGACGTAGATGTCCTCGTCGGAGGCCTCGGGCGGCGAGAGCCGCACGAAGCCGGAGCCGTTCGCGAGCACCTCGACGACGCCGGCCGCGATGCGGTCCTCGTCGTTCGCCAGCTCGCCCTTCGGCTTGGCGCGATCGCCACGGTCGCGGTCGCCACGGTCGCGATCGGCGCTGCGCTCCGAGGAGCGGCCACCGTCGCGCGCGGGCGTCGCGGCGGCGGCGACGGGCTCGTCCTCGTCGCGCTCCTCCCGGCGCTCGTCGCGGTCGCGGTCACGGCTGCGGCCACGGCCACCGCGGCGGCGCTTGGGGCGCTCGCCGGCGCCGGACTCGCCGTCGCGGTCGCGCTCGGGAGCGGCGACGGCCTCGGCGTCAGCGTCGGCGGGGGCGGCGTCGCCGCCCTGGCGGACGACGATCGCGTCGATCAGGTCGTCCTTGCGCAGACGGCGAAAGCCGTCGATGCCGAGCTCTCCCGCGATCGCGTGAAGATCGGCGAGTGGACTGTCCGCGAGCGCGGGGCGTTCCAGTACGGGCATATGGGTCCTCCTGTGTGGATGATCGGTTGGCTCCGGCCGCGTGGTGACAGCGGCCGGCGAACGTGCAGTCAGGACCCTAGCGAAGACGGCGGCCGCGAACCTCCGTCCGCCGGCTCCCAGCGCAGCGCGTCGTCGAGCCGGACGTCGCGCTCCAGCTCGCGGCGGCCCCTCAGCACGTCGCGGACGGCGAGGAACTCGGCCGCCTCGGCGACGTCGTGCACGCGGAAGACGTGCCCGCCCGCATCCGCTCCCCAGGCGAGTGCCGCGAGCGTGCCGGCGAGCCGCTCGCGCGGCGGGCGGCCCGTGATCGCGCCGATGAAGTCCTTGCGGGAGAGCGCAAGCAGGACGGGGCGGCCGAGCGCGAGCACGTCGTCGAGCCGCCGCAGCACCTCGACCGTCTGCGCCGGCGTCTTGCCGAAGTCGGGCCCGGGATCGAGCAGCAGCTGCTCGAACGCGACGCCGCGCTCCAGCGCGACCGTGATCCGCTCGCGCAGGAACGCGACCACGTCGTCGGCCATCCGTCCGTCGTAGGCGGCGTCGTGGAGCCGCTGCTTCGGCGCCGCCCGCGTGTGCATCACGACGAGCGCCGCGCCGGTCGCGGCGCAGACGTCCGCGAGGCCGGGGTCGCGCAGGCCGCTGACGTCGTTGACGATCGTCGCCCCCGCCGCGATCGCGGCGGCCGCGACCGCCGGCTTGTAGGTGTCGACCGAGACCAGCGCGCCGAGCTCCCCCGCGATCCGCTCGATCAGCGGGACGACGCGGGCGATCTCCTCCTCGGGGGAGACCGCCGGGCGGTTCGTGACGCCCGACTCGCCGCCGACGTCGATCACGTCGGCGCCGGCCGCGAGCAGCTCGCGCGCGAGCGCGACGCGCGACTCCAGGTCCGGGTAGCGGCCGCCGTCGGAGAACGAGTCGGGGGTCGCGTTGACGATCCCCATCAGCCACGGCCGCTCGCCGAGGCGCAGCGTCCGTGCGCCGGCGCGCAGGTCGAGGATCCGTGCGCCGCTCATCGGCGCCCCAGCCTACGCCTTCGTGGCCGGCGTCTTGCCCTTCTTCGGCTTCGGTCTCGGCTTCGGCTTCGGTCTCGGCGCGATCTTCAGCGTCTCGGGCAC
>JAATFK010000084.1 GCA_015655225.1 Solirubrobacterales bacterium
CCAGCTCGACTTCGACGTCCGCTACCTGTGGATGCGCCAGAAGCAGATCATCGGCTCCCACTTCGCGAACGCGTGGGAGGCGACGAAGGCCAACGAGCTGATCGAGCAGTCGCTCGTGCGGCCCGTGCTGTGGCAGACGATGGGCTTCGAGCAGGTCGCCGAGGCCCACCAGTTACTTCGAGACAACAAGCACCTCGGCAAGATCGCGATCCTCGTCGGCGCCGACGGCGAGGGCCAGGGCAAGACCGCGGACGGACCGGGTGCGATCCGAGCAGAGGTCGGCGCGTAGCGGCCCCCGCCGCGCCGTCCCCATCCAGGAGGTAGTGAGTCAATGGCCGGTGTCGTTCACATCCCGTGGTACGCAACGCTGTTCCGGGGCGACAGATTCGCCGCGGCGATCGCCGAGCCGGCGGCGGCCGCGCTGAAGTACGGCGCGACGGCGTACTCCGTCCACCGCTCGCGCGACGACGCGTACAGATTCGACCACATGGTCTGGTTCGACGACAGACTCGACTGGATCCGCTACTGGGAGGGGCCGGAGATGATCCACTTCCGCGCCGCCTACTCGGGCTGGTACCAGGTCCCGGTCCTCTACTACTGGGCCGACGAGGTCGTCAGAGACACGGTCGTGGACGAGGTCGCCGTCGTCGAGGTGACCGAGACGGTCGTCGTCACGCCGGTCGTCGAGGCGCCCCCGCTCTAGAGCGTCCCCTCGATCCGCAGCGCCAGCTCCAGCTCGAAGCGGCGCTGCGGGTCCTCCAGCGCGTCGCCCAGCAGCTCGCGCAGCCGCCCCAGCCGGTAGCGCACCGTCTGCGGGTGCACGTGCAGCCGCTCGGCGACCGCCTGCAGCCGGCCCTGCTCCGCCAGCCAGGCGGCGAGCGTGGCGGTCAGCCGGGCGCGTGAGCCGGCCGGCAGCTCGGCGAGCGGCGCGAGCGCGACGCGCACCAGCTCGGCCGCCAGTCTGCGGTCGCTGCGCAGCAGCAGCGCGGCGACGTGCTCGCCCGCGTCGAGCAGCCCCTGCGCCGGCGCGGCGCCCTCGGCCGCGAGGTCGAGCACGGCGCTCGCCCGCGCGAAGCTGAGCGCGGCGTCGGTCCAGCCGACCGTCGGCCCGAGCGCGGCGCGGTGGCGCGGGCCGACCGCGCGCTCCAGCGCGGCGCGGCGCGCGCTGCCCTCGGGACCGGGGACGAGCGCGCAGGTCAGCTCGCCGATCGTCTCGACGATCGCGTCCGCCGGCAGCCTTGGCACGACGCGGTCGACCGCTTCCGGCGGGATCGCGAGCGCCGCCACCGCCGCCGGCAGTCTCCAGCGGGCCGCATGCGCGACCTCCTCGACGTCGAGCGGGTCGGCCGGCGGGTCGCGCACGAGCAGCCGCACGAGCCGCTGGCGCCGGGCGCGCTCCTCCCCGGCGGCGGCCGACTGCTCCAGCGCGTAGCCCTCGGCCGACTTGGCCGACAGCTCGTCGATGTAGGCGAAGATCGAGTCGGCGAGCCCGTAGAGCGTGTCGGGGTCGAGGCCGGCGGCCGCGCCGCTGGCGGCGAAGCGGCGCCAGGCGACGCGCGCGCCGACGCGGTAGGCACTCAGCAGCGCCTCGAGCGTGCGGCCGGCGCGCACCTCGCCCCGCCCGAGGTCGACGTAGACGCGCGAGCGCGGCATCTTCCCGCCCGCCTCGATCCCGTCGACGAACTGGCGCAGCGCCTCCTCCACGCCGACCACGAGGCCGCGCCCGAACGGCCCCGAGAGCGGGCGCGCGTAGGCCGGCACCTCGATGCGGAGCGCGGCGATGATCTCGCGCGCGAGGTCGGGCAGCTCGGGGCGGATCGCGGCGGCGGCCGCGGGCGGGAGCGCGTGCCACTGGCGCAGGGAGGACTCGGTCGCGGCCATTCTTGTGTGAAAGGTACAACTTCCTGCCGTCAGGACGTTGAAACCAGACGACGACAGATCGGGGATTGCGTCGTACCCTCCAAACATGACCCGCGTTCACCGCACCACCAACCTCCTCGCGGTCGTCCTCCCGTTCCTCGCCTTCATCGCCGCGATCGTGCTGCTGTGGAACCGCGCGGTGAACGTGACCGACCTGGCGATCATGGCCGTGTTCTACTTCTCGACGGCGATCGGGATCACGGTCGGCTACCACCGTCTCTTCACGCACCGCGCCTTCGAGACCTCGACGGCGCTGCGCGTCACCTTCGCGATCCTCGGCTCGATGGCCGTCGAGGGCAGCAAGATCACCTGGGTCGCAGACCAACGCAGACACCACGCCTTCACCGACGAGGAGGGCGATCCGCACAGCCCCCACGTCGGCCGCAGACCGGGCTTCGTCGGCGCCCTCCACGGGCTCTACCACGCCCACGTCGGCTGGATGCTCCACGGCAAGCACGGCCGCGCCTCGGCGCACCGCTTCGCCCCCGACCTCGTCAAGGACAAGCCGATCCGCTGGGTCGACCGGATGTTCCTCTACTGGGTCGGGCTGACGCTGACGCTGCCCGCGATCGCCGGCTTCGTCCTGAGCGGCTTCACGCTCGTCGGCGCCGCCACCGCGCTGCTGTGGGCCGGGTTCGTGCGGATCTTCATGCTCCACCACGTGACCTGGTCGATCAACTCGGTCTGCCACTTCTTCGGCAGCCGCCGCTTCGACACCGACGACGAGTCGCGCAACGTCTTCTGGCTCGCGCTGCCGTCGCTCGGCGAGGCGTGGCACCACAACCACCACGCCTTCCCGACGTCCGCCTTCCACGGCCTCAAGCCGATCGAGAGACTGGCCGACCCGACCGGCCTGATGATCGCCGGGATGGAGAAGGTCGGCCTCGTCTGGAACGTCGTGCGCGTCAGCCCCGAGCGCCAGGCGCAGAGACAGAGAGTCGCCGTCGGCGTCTGACCCGCTGATCCGGGGGCCGCGGCCCGCCGAGGCGGCCCGCCCCCTACGATGTTGGACCGACACCGCGACCGGAGCCCCGGTCGCGGTTTCTGTTCGACATGACCCGCATTCGCCTTCTCCTCCCCCTGCTCGTCACCGCCTGCGCGCTCGCGCTCCCGGCCGTCGCAAGCGCCTCCGCGACCGTCCGCGTCGACGGCAACACGCTGTTCTTCAGCGGCATCCCGACGGAGCCGAACAACATCACCGTCACGCACGTCTCCCACGCGGTGCGGATCGACGAGAACGCCAGCCGCATGGCCGCCGTCGCGCCGTGCGAGCTGAGCGACGACGGCTACCGGGTCGACTGCCCCGACGGCGGCATCACGAAGCTCAACATCCACACCAGCCCGGTGATGGGCAGCGACGTGCGGCTCCTGACCGGCCTGCCGGCGACGATCGTCGGCGGCAGCTCCGACGACACGCTGATCGGCGGCCCCGGCGCCGACACGATCGACGGCGGCGGCGGGCTCGACGTGATCGGCGGCGGCGGCGGCGCGGACGTCCTGCGCGGGAGCAAGCAGACGCTGATCACCTACATCGACCGGATCGGCTCCGACGGCACGCTGCTGCCGCGGACGACGGGCGTCGTCGTGCGGCCGGGGGTCTCCGGCGGCAGCGGCGGGCGCGGCGAGCACGACTCGATCGCGAAGGCGACCGGCCAGCTCGAGGGCACGTCGGCCGCCGACACCTTCTACCTGCGCGACCGCGTCACGCAGGCGGTCGACTGCGGCGCCGGCGTCGACACCGTCTACGCCGACCCGCTCGACTCGCCGGCGATCGACTGCGAGAAGGTCTTCGTCGCGCCGGCCAGCGGCCAGGCGCGGATGACGATCCCGCAGCTCGCGTTCCCGTTCGCCGGCAGCGCCGACACGGGTCGCAGCGACGTGACCGTCGGGCCGGTGCTGCCGCTCGTGCAGAACGCGGTCGTCGTCCACGTCAGCTGCCCGGTCGCGATCGGCCTGCTGGCGGCCGACGGCCCCGGCTGCGCCGGGCGCGTGAAGATCGCGCACGGCTCGACGACGCTCGGGACGATCCGGATCGCGGTCGGCCGCGGGCGCACGACGACGGTGAAGGTCCCGCTCCACGAGTCGCTGCCGCTCGCGAACAGCTCCGCCGGGCTCGCGGTCACCGCGACCGCGCTGCCCGACCGCGGGCACGTCCAGCGGGTCCTGCACTTCACCGTCAAGGGCTAGCTTGTCCACGGCCGGTGAGCCGCCGGCGCGCCGCGTCCTGATCCTCGCCGCCGGCGGGACGATCTCGATGACCGGCGCGCTCGGCGCGGCCGGCGGTCGGGGCGGCCACGGCGACGCGAGCGCGACGCCGGAGCTGGACGCGCAGGCGCTCCTCGACGCGATCGCGGGGCTCTCGGGGACGACCGACCTGACCGCGCGGACGCTGCTCAACAAGCCCAGCCCGCACCTGACGCTCGCCGACCAGCTGGCGATCTGCCGGGAGGCGCGCGACGCCGCGCGCAAGGGAATCGGGGTCGTCGTCACGCACGGCACCGACTCGCTGGAGGAGACGGCGATGCTGTGCGACGTGATCCACGACGCGGAGGCGCCGATCGTCTTCACCGGCGCGATCCGGCCGGCGTCGGCGCCCGGTGCCGACGGGCCCGCGAACCTGCTCGACGCGATCTCCGTCGCGGCGAGCGAGGAGGCCGGCGGGATGGGCGTGCTGGTCGTCTTCGGCGGCGAGATCCACCACGCGCGCTGCGCGCGCAAGACCGACACGACCTCGCTGACCGCGTTCACGTCGCCGCAGACGGGGCCGCTCGGGCGCGTCACCGAGGCGCATCCGACGATCTGGTCGCGGCTGCCGCGCAACCCGCCGCTCGACCCGCCCGACCTCGCCAAGCGGGTGCTGATCGTGCCGACCGCCTCGGGCGACGACGGGACGCTCGCGCGGGCGGCGCTGTCGACCGAGCCCGACGGGATCGTCGCCGGGACGCTCGGCGCCGGCCACCTCGCGCCGCCGCTGCTGGAGCTGTGGGCGCAGGCGGCGGAGCGGATCCCGGTGCTCGCGTACAGCCGGCCCGAGCGCGGCGTCGTGCTGACCGGGACCTATGGCTACGCCGGCTCCGAGCAGGACCTGCGCGACACGAAGATGATCCCGGTCGGCTTCCTCTCCCCCCAGGCCGCCCGCATGAAGCTGCTCGCCTGCCTCGCCGCCGGCCTCGCGATCGACGAGGTCCGCTGGGCGTTCTCGCAGGATGACGGCTAGCGCGCGGCGGCGACGAGGCGGAAGCGCTCGACGACGATCGGCGTCTCGTCGGTGAGCGGGCCGGCGCGGCCGTCGCGCAGCGCCGGGATCACCTCGCCGGCCCAGAAGCGCTCGTGCGCGGCGCGCCACTGCTCGACGCCCGCGAAGCCCTCGCCCTCCGCGACGGCGAGCGCGTGATCCGCGTCGCCGAGGCGGATCACCTCGACCGCCACCAGCTCGACGACCCCGGCGGCCCGGCCGTCGGAGTCCACCACCGTCCGGCGCTCGCCGGCGGCGGGCAGCGGGCGGCCGTCCTGCTCCCACTCCGCCAGCAGCGACGACGCGGCGGTCTTCTCCCCGCGCAGCACCGCGGCGACCAGCCGGTCGCGCGCGGGTCCGGGGAACGCGAGCAGGAACGGCTGCGCCACGCGGGCGGCCGCTCCTACCCCTGCTCCAGCGGCGCCATCGTGAGCCCGGCGCCCTGGAGCTGCTCCCAGTAGAGCTCGGCCGGCTCCTGCTGGCCGGTCCAGACGATCGCGAGGCCGGAGCGGTGGATCTGGTCGGCGAACTGGTAGCCGCGGTCGACGTCGACCCCGGGGATGTAGCGGGCCAGCGTCTTCGCGACGTGGTCGAAGGTGTTGTGGTCGTCGTTGCGCACGATCACGCGCCAGTTGCCGCCGTGACCGCTGCCGGGACCCTGGACGCGTGGGCGCTCGATCGTCTGCGAACCCATGCTCGGGCGCACGATAGCTCGCCTCCGCGCGGTCAGTCCCGCGGGGCGGCGGCGGCGGCCGCGGCCTCGCGCTCGGCGCGCTTGCGCCAGTAGCGCCCGAGGCCGAGCTGCAGGTGCGAGGGCGGGACCGCGGCCACGTAGGCGGCCGCCGCGTCGGGATCGGTCTCGCGTGCGACGAGCGCGCGGATCGCCCGCTCCAGCGCGTCGGGATCGTCCGCCGAGACGCGCGCCAGCTCCGCCAGCTGGTGCAGTGACGCGCGCGTCGCCTCCAGCTGCGGGCCGACCTCCTCGACCGCGCCGAAGTGCGTCAGCCCGAGGCTCGTCGGCTGCCACTCGGCGAGCAGGTCGAGCGACCGCTCCCACGCCTCCACGTCGACGTCGGGCGGCGGCGTCGGCGCGACCACCAGCTCCGACGGCGGGATCCGGACGCCGGCGACGTCGCCCACGAACGCGCGTCCGCTCTCCTCGTGCAGGAACGCGACGTGGTGGGAGGCGTGGCCGGGCGTGTAGGCGACGCGGAAGCCACCGGCGAGCGGGAGGGACTCGCCGCCCGCGAGCGTGTGGATCCGCTCCTGCGGGACCGGCAGCGTCTCCCCCCACATCCGCTGCATGTTGCCCTCGCCGTACAGCCGACCGGCGCTGACCAGCAGCTTCGACGGGTCGGCGACGTGCGGCGCGCCGCGCTCGTGCACGTAGACCTCGAG
>JAATFK010000341.1 GCA_015655225.1 Solirubrobacterales bacterium
CGGCGGCGGCCTCGCCGGGGGCGCCGGCCTCCGCGACGCGGCCGGCGCTCGCGATCGCCTCGGCCCGCTCGCCGATCTGCCGCTCGGTCAGGACGTCGTGCAGGACGAGGTTGCGCTCGAGGCTGTGGAACCAGCGCCGGTAGTAGCCCATCGCGAAGTGCGCGGCGGGCGGCAGCTCCTCCATCCGGGCGCGGAACTCGTCCACGCTGTAGGCGCCGGAGGCGAGCGTCGTGATGATCGCCGCGATGCAGCGTCCCTCCCAGCCCTCGGGGTAGGGCTCCGCGTCCGGCGTCGTGTCGAGCGCGCCAAAGCCGAGCGTGCAGCCGAGGTCGTGGGGTCCGTTGCGCACCGTCACGCAGCGGAGTCTTCCGCAGTCCGCCCGCCGCTGTCAATGCGTCTGATCAAATGTCAGAGATACGGCAGAGGCCGGGCGCGCGGCCGGCGGGCGCGTTCAGCGCAGCGCCGGCGCCGGCACGCGCAGCACGTCGAACGCCTGGCTCAGGAGGAGCATCAGGTCCTCCTCGCCGTTAGAGGTGCTCCAGCGCCGTCTGGCGGCGTCGAGGGCGCTGAGCGCGGCGCCGACGATCACCTCGACGCGCACGTCGTCGGTCGTGAGGCCGAGCCGGGGCGCCAGCACCTCGGCGATCATGCGGTGCCAGCGGACCTGCTTCTCCAGCTGGCTGGCGAGCAGCGACGGCGTCTCGTCGACCAGCCGCATGCGGGCGAGCGCGCCGGCCGGGTCGCGGCGGTAGAGCGCTTCGAGGCCGTCGACCGCGCGCTGCAGGGCGGTCCAGGCGTCCTCGCCGGCGGGCCGGGCTGCGAGCGCCTGCGCGATCTGCGCGCCGATCGCGTCGACCGCGAAGAGGACCGCGTCCTCCTTGCCGGCGAAGTAGCGGAAGAAGCTCGCGCGCGAGATGCCGGCGGCGGCGACCACGTCGTCGACCGTGACAGCGTCGAAGCCGCGCGCGGAGAACAGCTCCCAGGCGACCTCCGCGACCTGGAGGCGGACCGCCTCGCGGGTGCGGGAGCGCAGAGTGGAGGGCGTGGTGCTCATCGACGCCAACGATATCGCGGTCTATACTCGCTCTCACAACTGAGACTGAGTGTCAGCTCGATCCGACGAACGGAGCACGGTCATGCCAGCGATCCAGGACATGCAGGGCAAGACGGTCGTCATCACCGGGGCGAGTGCCGGGCTCGGCGCGGTCTCCGCGAGACAGCTCGCCGCCCAGGGGGCGACGGTCGTCCCGATCGGCCGCTCACCGGAGAAGACGGCGGCCGTCGCGCGCGAGCTGGGGGTCGAGCCGCTGGTGGCCGACTTCGCGAAGCTCGACGACGTGCGCCGGCTCGCCGACCAGCTGCTGGAGCGCTGCGAGCGGATCGACGTGCTCGCCAACAACGCCGGTGGGATCTTCCCGAAGCGCGTCCAGACGGTCGACGGCCACGAGCTGACGTTCCAGGTCAACCACCTCGCGCCCTTCCTCCTGACCGCGCTGCTGCACGAGCGCCTCGCGGCGACGCCTGGCGCGCGCGTGCTGATGACGAGCAGCCTCGGCAACAACATGGGGCGCGTGAAGCTCGACGACCTCGACAGCAGCCGCGGGCCGTTCCTCTCGCTGCGGACCTACGGGACCGCGAAGCTGGAGAACATCCTGATGGCGAGAGAGATCGCGCGCCGCTGGGCGGGCGACGGAATCGTCGCGGCCGCGTTCCATCCCGGCAACGTCGCGACCGAGTTCGCGCGCGACTCCGCGATCAGCGGGCTGATCTACCGCGTCGCGCCGCTCAGACGGCTGCTCCTGATCTCGCCCGAGGAGGGCGCGGCACCGCTCGTCGCGCTGGCGACGCAGACCGACACGAGCCTGATCGACGGCGTCTACTACGACCGCTTCAAGCCGAACGGCAGACACTCCAAGCAGGCCGACGACCCCGAGCTCGCCCGGGCGCTGTGGGAGCGCTCGGCCGCGCTCGTGGGCGTGGACGCGTAGCCGCTCCCAGCCGAGTCCCAGCTTCTCCACACGGCGTCCCGACATCGGGACGCGACGCTGCGAGGCGTCACTACGAAGGAGAAGCCGATGAGACCGTGGGCCAAGAGGACCGCCGCGATCGTGAGCGCCGCCGCGTTGGTCGGCGTCGCGGCCGGGTGCGGGAGCAGCAGCACGAGCACTGATTCGGCGGGCGCGAGCGCGAGCGCCAGCGCCGGCGCGACGACGACGCAGGGCCAGATGGGACCGGGCGGCGCGAGAGGCGGCGGGGGCGGCGCGAACATGAGCGCGCTCGCGAGCAAGCTGGGCGTCTCGACCGCGAAGCTGCAGGCCGCGATGGCGACGCTGAGACCGGCGCAGTCGAATAGCGGCGGCGGCTCGACCAGACCGACCGACATGTCGGCCGCGCTCGCGAGAGCCCTCGGCCTCTCGACCGTGAAGGTCGAGGCGGCGATGAGAGCGACGCTGGGCGCGGGCAGAGGCGGCACGCCGCCGAGCGGCGCGAGACCCGGCGGCGCGCAAGGCGGCACGCCGCCCGGCGGCGCGGCGACCACCCCCAACAGCAGCGCGGCGCCGAGCGCCGGCACGCAGACGAGCTGAGGTCGCGATGTCCCTCTCCTCCCCCACACTCCCTCGGCGCCGCGCCGGCCGGGCGACGACCGAGCGCGAGCGCCGGTCCGCCGGCGAGCGGCTGCGGGCCGTCGCCCGGGGCCGCGAGGGTGACCCCGCGTGGGTGCGCCCGGCGCTGCTCGGCGTGCTCGCGCTGGCCGCCGTGCTGTGCCTCTGGAACCTGTCGCGCAACGGCTACTCGAACGAGTACTACGCGGCGGCGGCGAAGTCCGGCAGCGAGAGCTGGAAGGCGTGGTTCTTCGGCTCGCTCGACCCGGGCAGCTTCATCACGGTCGACAAGCCGCCGCTCTCGCTGTGGCTGATGGGCCTCTCGACCAGAGCGTTCGGCTTCTCCAGCTTCAGCATGCTGTTGCCGGAGGCGCTCTCCACGATCGCGGCGGTCGGGCTGCTGTACGCGACGATCCGGCGGCTGTTCGGGCCGGCGGCGGGGCTGGTCGGGGCGGCGCTGCTGGCGCTGACGCCGATCACGATCGCGATCGGACGCGTCAACAACCCCGACGCGCTGCTGATCCTCCTGCTCGTCGCCGCCGCGTACCTGGTCGTGCGAGCGCTCGAGTCCGGGCGCGGGAAGCACCTCGCCTGGGCCGGCGCGCTCGTCGGGCTCGCGTTCATGACGAAGATGCTGCAGGGCTGGATGGTCGTGCCGGCGCTCGGCGGCGTCTACC
>JAATFK010000360.1 GCA_015655225.1 Solirubrobacterales bacterium
CGCCGACCAGTTCGCGGCCGCCTTCACCGCCTTCCACGCGAGATACCCGCAGGTCACGACGATCGCGCCCTGAACGAACCGAACAACCCCGACGCGACGCAGTACCCGCTCGGCTCCGACCCCGGGCTGGCGGCCGACTACTGGCTGCAGGCGCAGGCGATCTGCCCGAGCTGCACGGTCATCGCGGGCGACTTCGCCGGCATCTCGGGCGACGATGACTACGTCGACGCCTACCAGGCGGCGCTCGGCGCGGCGCGTCCCCTCGTGTGGGCCTTCCACGCGCACGGCGACGTCAACAACTTCCAGGCCGACGGTCCCGACGACGCGCGCATCAGCCGCTACTACCTGAGCAAGTTCCAGGGTCAGTGGAGCACGGCGCAGGTCTGGATCGACGAGGTCGGCGCCCGCTTCCGCGACGCCAGCAGCGTGATCTGGGGCGACGACTCGCAGCAGCAGGCGACCGAGTTCCTGCTCGGCCTCGCGACGCTCGACCCGCGCATCACGCTGATCGACTACTACAACTACTCGAACCAGTGCTCGCAGGCGGCGACCTGCGCGGTGCAGGACCGCGGGCTCGTCTCGCCGACGCCGTTCAACGGCGACTCGCCCGGCTACGACGCGCCCGACCGGCCGCGCGCCGCCTACACCGTGATCGCGAACCGCGGCCCCGTGATCTCGCCGGCCCTCTCGGTCCCGCCGGCCGTCACGATCGCGACGCCGGCGCAGAGCGCGGAGCTGCGCGACAACACGCCGACCTTCACCGGCCAGGCGGCGACCGGCGGCCGCGCGCAGCCGTCCGTCACGCTGCAGATCTTCCCCGGCGCCGGCTCGACCGAGGGCAGCACGCCAGTGCTGACGTCGGCCGCGCCGGTCGTCGGCCTCGGCTGGTCGCTGACGACGAGCGTCCTGCCCGACGGCACGTACACGGCGCAGGCGACCCAGGTCGGCAACTCGCGCTCGGCCGGCACCAGCCAGGCGGTCGTCTTCACGATCGACACCGTGCCGCCGACCTCGACGATCACCGGGACGCCGGTCTCGCCGACCGGCCTCCACACGGCGAAGCTGACGTTCGCCGCCTCGGAGCCGGGCTCGACGTTCCGCTGCTCGGTCGACGGCAGAGCGTCGAAGGCGTGCACGTCGCCGGTCAAGCTCGCGCATCTGGCGGTCGGCGAGCACTCGCTCGCGGTCCGCGCGACCGACGCGGCCGGCAACCCGCAGGCGAAGCCGACGAAGGTCAGATGGCAGCTCGTCGCGCTCGCGACGACGCTCGTGCCGCGCAGCGGCAGCTTCCCCGCCAGCTTCTCCAGCGGCGTCCCGGTCGCCGCCGGCTGCGCCGCCGCCTGCCGCGTCGAGGCGCGCCTCTACGCCCCGCTCGCGACCGCGAAGGCCGCCGGGCTCGCGGGGCGCGGGCTGGCGAGAGGCGACCCCGCCCGGCCGGCCGGCAACGGCTACCTCGTCGTCGCCAGCGGCGCGATCGTGCGCCCGAACGCGGGCAGCCCGACGCTCGCGCTGAGACTGCGCGCCGCCTCCGCGAAAGCGGTCCTGAAGACGAAGGGCGTGAGACTGCGGCTCGGCCTCGTCCTCTCCTCGCACGGCTCCAAGCCGGTCGCCGTCAGCCGGATCGTGACGCTCACGCGCAGAGGCAACCTCGCGGCGCTCGCGAAGCCCGGCCTGCCGGTCACGCTCGCGTGCACGAGCGCCTGCTCGGGACGCACCGCGCTGTGGATCACGCGGACCGTCGCGCTCGGCCTCAGACTGCCCGGCGGGAACACCTGGGGCGGCGGCAGCACCGGCCTGCCGGCCGGCACCCGCTACGTCTCGCTCGGCTCGGCGCCGACCGACCGCGCGCGCGGCGGGGCGACCGACCTGACGCTGACGATCCCGCGCCAGCTGCGCGGGAAGGTGCCGAAGCTGAAGAGCCTCGCGTTCCGCGTCGCGGCGCTGCCGCTCGGGCCGGGCACGCCGGTGCGAGCGCTGAGCTGGCCGCTGACGCTCGGACGCTAGCCCAGCTCCCGCGCGATCCGTCTGAGGTCGCGCACGAACGCGGCGTGCGCGTCGCGGCGCGCCGCGGCGTCGGGGGCGCGCAGGAGCGACGAGGGATGGACGGTCACGAACGTGAGCGGCGCGAGGTTGGATTCGAGTGGCGCGCCGCGGTCGCGCGTGACGCGGACGCGCGGGCCGAGCAGCGATTGCGCCGCGACGGCGCCGAGGCAGACGAGCACGTGCGGGCGCACGACCGCCAGCTCGGCGTCGAGCCAGGGACGGCAGGCGTGGATCTGCTCGGTCGTCGGGCGCTGGTGGATGCGGCGCTTGCCGTGCGTGCGGTGGCGGAAGTGCTTGACGGCGTTCGTGAGGTAGACCTGCGCGCGGTCGATCCCCGCCTCCGCGAGCGCCTCGTCGAGCACGCGGCCGGCGGGGCCGACGAACGGCGCGCCCTCGCGGTCCTCGCGGTCGCCGGGCTGCTCGCCGACGAGCATCGCCCGCGCGGCGCGGGGACCCTCGCCGAGGACCGCCTGCGTCGTGTCCTTCCACAGCTCGCACGCGCGGCAGTGCTGGACCGCGTCGCGCAGGCGCGGCAGCGTCGGATGCTCGGGGACGGGAGGCTCGCTCATCGGCTCGTCTGGGCCCACCGTTCCCGCGCGGGGGACAGGTCAAAATTGCTGCCCTCAGAGGGGAGCAGAATTGACCTGTTGCCGCGGCTACGCCGTGCGCCGCGGCGTGAACCCGCGCAGCCGCAGCGAGTTGGCGAGCACCGAGACGCTCGAGAGCGCCATCGCGGCGCCGGCGATCAGCGGATTCAGCAGCCCCGCGGCGGCGAGCGGGATCAGCACGACGTTGTAGCCGAACGCCCACGCGAGGTTCTGGCGGATCGTGCGGAGCGTGCGGCGCGAGAGGCGGATCGCGTCCGCCGCGCCGCGCAGGTCGCCGCTCACGAGCGTCAGGTCGCTGGCCGCGATCGCGAGGTCGGTGCCGCCGCCGATCGCGACGCCGAGGTCGGCCTGCGCGAGCGCGGGGGCGTCGTTGACGCCGTCGCCGACCATCGC
>JAATFK010000447.1 GCA_015655225.1 Solirubrobacterales bacterium
GGCGACGGGATTGATGCGTTTCGGCGACATACCCTTCGTCTACAACGCGCACAACATCGAGTCGGCGCGACCGGACAGCCGCTTCGAGCGCCTCTCCATGCCGCGTTACGAGCGGCGGCTGCTCGCGCGAGCGGACGAGTCGTGGATGGTCAGCCGCACCGATCTCACGGCAGCACGAGCGCTGCAGCCGGCCGCCCGACTGCGCTACGTGCCCAACGTCGTCGACGTCGCGATGATCCGGCCACACCCGCGCGAGACGCTCGGGCGACGGCTGCTGATGGTCGGGGACTTCACCTACCGACCCAACCGAAGCGGCCGCGACTACATGATCGAGCAGATCCTGCCGCACGTGCGCGAGGCGGTGCCGGACGCCACCCTGACGCTCGTTGGAAAGGGACTCGACGACTGGCGCGCGCCAGAGGGCACCGTCCGCGCGGGCTTCGTTCCGGACATGGCGACGGCCTACGCGAGCGCCGACTGCGTCGTCGTGCCACTGGTCGAGGGGGCCGGGACTCCGCTGAAGTTCGTCGAGGCGCTCGCCTACGGCGTGCCGGTCGTCGCAACGCCGAAGGCGGCGGCTGGGCTCGAGGTCACCTCCGGGGTCGATTTCCTCCAGGGCGACGATGCCGAGGGCTTCGCGGCGGCGGTCGTCGACGTGCTGCGCAACGGGGGCGAACAGCTGGCCGCGAACGGACGCCTGTTGGCGAGCCGTGAGTACTCGATCGAGGGCCTCACGGAGCGGATCTCGGCCTGAGTGCCGGGCTCAGGCGGGCCGGACGTGCCGCAGCCGCGGAGCGAGGCTGGGCGCCAGCGGGTCGGCCGCGGCCCGCTCTAGCTCGGCCGCCAGCAGCTCGTCGATCAGGTCGTGGACCTGCCGCTGCAGCCAGATGGGCTGCAGCGTGTGGGTGTCGGCTGACGTCCCGACGATCACGACTTCGAGGTTCGGCCAGCGGTCGAGCTGATCGAACCACCCTGCGGTCCGCAGGTCGTCGCGCAGCGGCTCCTTCCCGCTGAAGACGATCAGCGCGCGCTGATCCCGGTCGCGGAGGCCGTCAAGCAGGAAGTGCAGCTCGCGATTCTCCGCGCCGTCGACCGGCTCGTCGCGGTGCCGCAGCGACCGCAACAGCCGCAGCGCCAGTGCCGCGGCGCGCCTTGGGCCCTGCGCGAGGATTCCCCGCAGCGTCGCGACGTGCCGTCTCAGGTTCAGCTCGCCGCGCACGAGCCTCCGCCATGTGGACCGCAGCACGATCAACTCGCGCGCGTCCCGCATCCGCCAGCGCAGCGACGACCACGGATCCCAGACGAGCGCGCGCGGATTCAGCAGCACCACTGCCGCGACGCGCTCGTCGGCCAGCGCCGTGTGCGCCGACCAATAGGCGCCCGAGCAGAGGCCGACGACGACGACGCGGCCAGGGCAGCCGCGATCCTCCAGCTCGTCCAGGCCACCCCGCACCTGGTCGATGAACGCCGGGACGTAGAGCTCGCGCGTCTCCGTGAAGCGGCTGTCGTCCCCCTCGGACTCGCCGATCGCCTCGAGGTCGAGGCGCAGCGACGGCACGCCGCGGGCAGCCCAGCGGCGCGCGGTCTCGACCCACATGCGATTCGGCCCGACTCGCCGCTGGGGGCCGGCGTTGACGAGCAGCGCGGAGAGGGGCTCGGCGTCCGCGATCGGCTGCGCCAGCACACCCGAGAGCAGCGCACCGACCCGCTCGACGGTGACCGGCGTCTCCCGCACGCCGATGCCGTCGATCGCCAGCTCCAACGTCGGTGCGGAGACGACGTGGCGCCGCGTCTGCGTGGGCGCCGGCACAACGCCAGGCGCCGCCATGCTCGCCAGCCAGTCAAGCGTGCGGGCGAACGTCTCGACCGGCGCCCGCGCCTCCTGTGGCTCCATCAGCATCGCGCCGTAGCCGCGGCCGTCGTCGGTCGTGACCGCGAGTCCCGCCGCCGTCAGCGCCTCGGAGAGCCGCGCGTCTGGTTGCACGCCGTCGCGGCCGAGCAGCAGCGCCCGCCGGCTTCCCGACGGGAGCGCGAGCTTCGCGACGTCGA
>JAATFK010000056.1 GCA_015655225.1 Solirubrobacterales bacterium
CTGGTCGCGGTGCCGCTGCTGGCGGCGCTCGCGCTCGGCTGGCTGGCCTGGAACGCGCACCCGCCGCGCCCCGCGCGGGCGCTGCTCGTGCTGCCCCTGTTCGCGCTCGCCTGGGCCGACCGCACCGGCCTCGCGGGCGAGGGCGCGGCGCTGCTGCTCGCGGTGCTCAGCTGCGCGACGCTCGGCGTCCTGCTGTCGGCCGTCGCCCCCCACAGCTGGCTGAAGGTCGGAATCGTCCTGATGGCCGCCGCCGACGTCTACCTGATCTCGACGCAGAAGCTCCAGGCGCCGAACGACGCGCTCAACGTCGCGGCCCCGCCGGCGCATCTCCCCCAGCTCCAGCGGGAGCTGTTCGGCACCGCCCTGATGGGCTACGGGGACCTCTTCATCGCCGGCGTCCTCGGCGCCCTGCTGGCGGCCGAGCGGCGCCCGCAGCTCGTCCCGATGGTGCTCGCGCTGCTGCTCGCGAGCGCATACGACTGCCTCTTCCTCGTCACCGACCTGCTGCCGGCGACCGTCCCGATCGCGGTCACGCTGATCGTGCTGGAGGCCTGGCGCTGGCAGCGCGGTCGCGTCCGGCCGCGCGAGCGCGCCCGCTCCGCCCGCGCGTAACGGACCGCGCCGACGCGCCACGGCCGGCGAGAAACCCGAGGAAAGACCGCAACTCGGCCGTTGCTACGGTGTCGAATGGGTCGAGGACCTGCTCCGCGTGGAAGTCTCTGCTCTCAAACAACCTGGCGTCACCGGAATCCACGGACGCTCGCCCCTGCTCCGGCTGCAGTCCGACGAGCGCCTGATCCTGCTCGTGCGGCGCGGCAACCACGGCGCCTTCGAGGCGCTCGTGAGCCGCTACCAGTCGCGTCTGCTGGCCTTCTGCCGCCACATGCTGAACTCGCGCGAGGACGCCGAGGACGTGCTGCAGGAGGTCTTCGCCGCCGCCTTCAACGCGATCCTCGCCGACGAGCGGGCGATCAACGCACGCCCGTGGCTCTACCGGATCGCGCGCAACCGCAGCCTCAACCACCTCCGCCGCGTCCAGCCGATCGGCGTCGACTCGATGGACGTGCACCTCGCCGACCACGGCACCACGACGGCCGACAAGGTCGAGGGCCGCGAGCAGTTCCGCGAGCTGCTGGCGGACGTGCAGACGCTCCCCGAGACCCAGCGCACCGCGCTGCTGCTGCGGGAGATCGACGCGCTCTCCTACGAGCAGATCGCCGAGGCGATGGAGACGACGATCCCGAGCGTCAAGTCGCTGCTGGTGCGCGCGCGCGTCTCGCTCGCGGAGGCGGCCGAGGCGCGGCAGCTGTCCTGCGAGGAGGTCCGCCAGGAGCTGGGCGAGATCGCCGAGGGCCTGCGCCGCCGCACGACGCCCCCGGTCCGCCGCCACCTGCGCGGCTGTGACCGCTGCGGCGCCTTCCGCACGCAGCTGAAGACGACCAACAAGGCGCTCGCCGCGGTGATGCCGGTCGGCGCGCTGTTCGTCGCGAAGAAGGTCCTCCTCGCTCACCTCGGCTGGTCCGCCAGCGCGGGCGGCCACGCGGGCGGCACGGCCGCGGCCGGCGGCGCCGCCGCCGCGGCCGGCGGCGCGGCGGCCAGCTCCGCCACCAGCTCGCTGATCTCCGCCGGCCTCGGCGCGGTCGCGACCAAGGCCGCCGCCGGGATCGCCGCCGCCGCGCTCGTGACGGCCGGCGCGGTCGAGATCGAGACGACGCCGAGACGCGCCACCACCACCCACGTCGCCTCCGCCGCGCCGGCGCACCACTCCGCCCCGGCCGTCCACACCACGCCGCCGGCCGTGATCCACCAGGCCCCGGCCAGCGTTCAGCGGGCGCTGGAGGCGAGCACGAGCAGCGCGTCGCGCCCGGCCTCCACGCGGTCCCGCACGGCGAAGCGGTCCGCCGCGAGTGGCAGCGGCGCAGCGACGAAGCACGAGCCGAGAACGACGAAGTCGAAGGTGACCGCGAGCCTGACGACGACGACCGCCTCCAACACGACCGCGCGCACCGCGCCGGAGCCCGGTCAGGTCCAGATCGAGTCGAGCATCACGACGCTGCCGACCGCGCTGCCGCCCGGCACCGCCCAGCCCGGCACGGTCACGGGCGTGCCGCAGACGTCGAACGTGCCGACCGCGAGCACGACGACGACCGGTGGCGCCGCGCCGCCGGCCGACACCACGACCACGGCCACGACCACCACGACGGCCACCACCCCGCCGCCGGCCGACACGACGACGACCACGACCCCGCCGCCCGTGACCACGCCGGTCACGCCGCCGTCGACCGATCCGGTCACGACGCCGACCGCCCCGGCGGATCCGCCGCCGACCACGACCGCGCCGCCGGTCACCGTCCCGACGACGCCGGCCGACCCGGTCACGACGCCGTCGTCCGGCGCCGACGCGGGCGCCAGCACCACGTCGACCCCGGCGCCGTAGCGCCGCGCCGCCGCCGCGTCAGGCGGCGACCAGCCCGATCACCTTCATCCGCCGCTCGAGCGCTCTGAGCGCGAACGCGCGGGTCGCGTTCGCGCTGACGCCGTAGACCTCCTCGTCGTCGTCCGCCGGCGCCCATCTCGGTCTCAGTACGCCCTCGGCGACCGGCGCGATCTCGGCCAGCGTGCGGCTGATCGCGTCGCGGTGGCGCGGGTCCTCCTGCACCATGTCGCGCAGGAAGCGGGCGCCGAAGGCGACGTGGCGATGCTCGTCGCGGGCGACGTTCGTGAAGCCCTCGACGAATCCCGGCAGCGTCCCCTCGCGCTCGTTGTAGTCGATGATGAAGTGCTGGCCGGTGAGCGCCAGCATCCCCTCGATCACCATGTGGTAGATCGTGATCGCCTCGACGAGCGTCTCGACGTCCTCGGGCTCGCGCGCGAGCCGGTCGACGCGACGGCTCAGCATCTCGTCGAAGAGGACGCCGAACTCCGGGTTCAGGTGCTCGCTCGTCGCCGCCAGGCGCTCCTCCAGGCCGGCGACGCCGAGCACGTCGACCTCGCTGTAGAAGCGGTCGAAGAAGGCGACGTGGCGCGCCTCGTCGGCGATCTGGGTGCAGAGGAAGATCCGCATGTCCTCGCGCGGCGCGGCCCGCATCATCGGCCCCAGCTCGGCCGCGACGCGCTGCTCGCCGACGAAGAACGACGACAGCCCGTACATCCGCGCGAAGCGCTCGTCGTCCTCGAAGCGCTCGTGCCAGTCGATCCGGTCCTGCCTGAAGTCGAGGTCCTGCACGGCCCACTGCTGGCGCTCCCAGAGCGAGTACAGCTCGCCGTAGCCGAGCAGTTGGACCTCGCCGCGGTCGGAGCCCTCCAGCAGCGCCGGGTCGCTGGTCGCGCGGAAGTCGACGCGCTCGGTGCGCGGGGTGACGGAGTCGGACGACACGGCGGACCTCCCTCTCTGGAAACCGGGACGTCGAGCCTAGCCGAGGACTGGCTGGCTGGCCAGTCGGAACCGCGCGCGGCCGGCTAGGGGCCGGCGTCGCCGCTGGCGGCGAGCGTGCCGGCGGCGCGGCCGTCGAGCACGAGGGCGTAGCGGCCGGCTCTGAGGCCGGCGAAGCGGATGCTCGTGCGCTTGCCGGGGGCGACCTTCAGCGTTCTCGGGGTTGGCGTCTTCAGCACGACCGTGTGCGGCTTGTGGTCGGCCGAGACGATCGTGACCTCGACCGCGAGGAAGGGCGGGACCGTGATGGTCGACGGGTCGAGCGTGTGCCCTCTCGCGACGAAGGTGGCGGGGACGTGGACTCTCCGCTCCTCGCTGCCCGGCTCCGTCGCGGTGGTGGAGGGCGGCGTCGTCGGCGCCGCGGTCGTGTTCGGGTTCGTCGGGTTCGGCGTAGTGGTCGTCGGCTCGGGGGCGTGGGCGAGCGGGCCGGTGCTCGTCGGGGTGGTCGGCGCCGTCGGCGTCGTCGCGCTGGTGCTCGGCGGCGCGGTGGTCGCGGTCGCCGGGACGGTCGTGACCGTCGCGACGGTCGTCGCCGTGCCGGTCGAGGAGGAGCCGCCGCAGCCGCCGGCGAGCAGGGCGACACCGGCGCCGGCGAGGGCGGCGAGCGGGACCAGGCGGTGGAGCGAGGCGGCCATGAGGGTCACCCTAGCGCCCGCGCCCGGCGGCTCCGCCCCCTGCCGGCGCGCCGGCGGCAGGCGCGGGCCGCCCGCGACTCACCCCTCGTAGAGCCGCATCAGCCCCCGGTAGTAGACGTCCGGCGTGTGGCGCTCGCGGGCGCGCGCGAGCGCCGCCGCGCCCTGCCGCGCCCGCGCTGCCGGATCGGCCCACGCCGCCGCCAGCGCGGTCGTCCAGCCGTCGAGGTCGTCCGGCGCCAGCACGCTGCCGGCCTCCTCCCCGATCAGCTCCGGCAGCCCGCCGAGGTCGCTGCCGAGCACCGGCAGCCCGTCGGCGAGGGCCTCGACGACCGCCATCGGGCACGGCTCCTCCCAGCGCGCGGGCGCCAGCAGCAGCGCCGCGCCGCGCCGCTCGCGCGCCAGCGCCTCCGCCGAGAGCCGGCCGAGGAAGCGGATCCGCCCGTCGCCGCCGGCCAGCTCCCGCAGGCGCCCCGCGTCCGGTCCCTCGCCCGCGATCCGCAGCGGGACGCGGGACGCGCGTGCCGCCTGCACGGCCATGTCGAACCCCTTCTCCTCCACCAGCCGGCCGGCCGCCAGCGCGTAGCTCCCCTCCCCCGCCGCCGATGCCTCGGCGACCGCCGCGACCGCGTTCGGCAGGACGTCGAGCCGGTCGCCCGCGACGCCGAGCGACGCGAGCCGCGCCGCCTGCGCGCGGCCGACCGCGACGAGCCGGTCGGGTTCCCCGAGCAGCCGCGGCTGCTGGCGCGCGAGCCCGGCCGCGTAGACGACCGCCTCCGGCAGGCCGCCGCGGCAGCGGTGACGCAGGCCAGGGAGCGTGTCGCGGCCGTGGCAGTCGAAGCACGGCGCGCCGTCGCGGTAGGCGACGCCGATCGCGCAGAAGAGGCGGTAGTTGTGGAGGTGGAGCAGGACGCGTCGCGCCCCGGCCGCGCGCGCGGCCGCGAGCGCGCGCCAGCCGAGCAGCGGGTGGAGGTTGTGCGCGTGCACCACGTCGGCGCGGTGGGCGCGGACGGCGTCGGCGACCTCGCCGGGGTCGAGCCCGCCCCGCAGCAGCCCGCGCGCGGCCGTGGCGGCGCCGCTCGCGTCGCTGTCGCGCTCCAGGCGCGCGACGGCGTGGCCGCGCTCCTGGAGCAAGGCCGCGATCTCGTCCACGACGCGCTCCTCCCCGCCGGCGGCGCGATAGCGGTTGTGGAGCAGCAGGACGCGCGGGAGGGAAGCCACAGCCGTCGCGATTCTGGCAGGCTCCCCGGTCCCCGTGGCGATCGCCCTCGTGACGAACTACCTGACGCCGTACCGCGTCCCGCTCTACCGCCTGCTGGCCGACCGGTTCGGCGTCGAGGTCCTCTGCTTCGGCGGCGGCGCGAGCTACGTGCCGGCCTGGTTCGCCGACCTCGACGCGCAGCTCGCCGCCGCCCCGTTCCCGGCCCGGCGGCTCGACGGCCCGCGCGAGGCGCTGACGCTCGGGGGCCGTTACGAGGCGGCGATCGCCCCCGTCGCGGGCGGCGCGATCCTGCCCGCGACCTACGCGGGGATGCACGCGCGCCGGAGAGCGTTCGTGCTGTGGGCGTCGGTCTGGGCCCACCCGCGCGGGGGCGCGAAGGCGGCGCTCGCCTTCCCCCTGATCCGCCACGTCTACCGCCACGCCGACGCGGTCGTGACCTACGGCAGTCACGTCAGCCGCTACGTCGCCGCCTATCGCGGGCACGACGACGACGTCACGATCGCGCCCCAGTCGGTCGAGGCGGACCTCTTCGGCCGCGCGGTCGCCCCCGAGGAGGTCGCCTCCTGGCGGGCGGAGGAGGAGCTGGGGGACGGGCCGCTCGTGCTGTTCGTCGGCCGGCTGGTGGAGGAGAAGGGCGTGCGGGAGCTGCTGGCCGCGTGGCGGCTGCTGGCCGAGCCGGCGGCGACGCTCGCGGTGGTGGGCGACGGCCCC
>JAATFK010000027.1 GCA_015655225.1 Solirubrobacterales bacterium
ACCATCACGCGGATCTCGCGGCCGGCCTGCATCGCGTAGACCTTGTCGACGCCCTCGTGGCGCGTCGCGATCTGCTCCAGCTCGCGCAGCCGTCTCACGTACGACTCCAGCGACTCGCCGCGCGCGCCCGGCCGGGCGCCGGAGAGCGCGTCGGCGGCCTGCACGATGACGGCCTCGACGGTCTGCGGCTCGACCTCGTTGTGGTGGGCCTCCATCGCGTGCACGACCGCCTCCGACTCGCCGTACTTGCGTGCCAGGTCGCCGCCGACGATCGCGTGCGGCCCCTCGATCTCGTGCGAGACGGCCTTGCCGATGTCGTGCAGCAGCGCGGCGCGGCGCGCCGTCTTCGGCGAGGCGCCGAGCTCGTGCGCCATCATCGCCGCGAGGTTCGCGCACTCGACCGAGTGCGCAAGCACGTTCTGGCCGTAGCTGGTGCGGAACTTGAGGCGCCCGAGATATCTCGCCAGCTCCGGGTCGAGGCCCTGGACGTTCGCGTCGAAGACCGCCTTCTCCCCCAGCTCGGCGATGTGGTCCTCGAGCTCGGATCTGGCCTGGTAGAACATCTCCTCGATCCGCGCCGGGTGGATCCGCCCGTCCTGGAGCAGCTTCTCCAGCGTGATCCGCGCGATCTCGCGGCGCACGCCGTCGAAGCCGGACAGCACGACCGCGTTCGGCGTGTCGTCGATGATGAAGTCGACACCGGTGAGGTTCTCCAGCGCGCGGATGTTGCGACCTTCCCTCCCGATGATCCGGCCCTTCATGTCGTCGGACGAGAGCTGCACGACGGAGACGGTCGTCTCGGTCGCGTGGCCGGCGGCGATCCGCTGCATGCAGACGGAGAGGATGTTGCGCACGCGGCGGTCGGCGTCGCGCTTCGTCTCCTCCTCGATCTGACGCACGAGCCGCGCCGACTCGTGGCGCACCTCGTCCTCGACGTCCTTCAGCAGCAGCTGCTTCGCCTGCGACGCGGTCACGCCCGCGAGCCGCTCCAGCTCGCGCTGCAGCGCGAGACGTCCCTCGGCCAGCTGCTCACGATCGCGCTCCAGCGACGCGAGCCGCTCCTCGAGCGACTGGTCGCGGCGCGCGAGGTCGGCGCGCTGGTTGTCGAGCGCCTCCTCCTTGCCGAGGATGCGCTCCTCGATCCGGACGATCTCGGCCCGTCGCTCGGCCAAGGCGGTGTCGGTGTCGGAGGCGACGCGCGCGCCCGCGACCGCGCCGGTCCCCGGATGGCCGCGCCCGTAGAGCACGGCGGCGACGACCAGCCCCACTGCCAGGAGCGCCGCCGCGATCACGATTGCCATTGCCGTTCCTCTCGTCACAGCGCGACCGGCAGGCCGCGCTGCTCACTCTCCGTTGGGGTAGCGCTCGACGGCCGTGCGAGAGGCACGAGACGGCTCCCAGTGTGCGGCGCCCTCGCGCCGCCCTTCGACGCCGGCTAGATGGCCGGTTGTCGTGTCGCTCTCCGCGGGCGCTCGTGGCCCGCTGTCGGATATCGACAGGCGATCATGGTCGAAGGTGCTGGTTTCAGGATCTCGGTGTTTTGCTGCTGTTTCATGCCCGTGCGGGTCGTCGTTCGCTACGGGAGATCGTAGTACCGGCAGGTAGGCGACGCAATCGAGCCCGCCGCCGGCGGGGCTCAGGCACCGCCGCCACGGGCCTGGGCGCGCACGACGTCCCAGGCCAGCTCGCCGTCGTAGCCCTTGCGCAGCAGCACCCCGACGGCGCGCTGCAGCTCGCGCGGCTCCTCGCCGAGCAGCGGGAAGCGACGGCGCACGAGCGCCTCCGCGGCCTCCCGCTCGCCGTCGCGATCGCGCGCCGCGAGCGCCCCCGCGACGACCTCGGGCGCAACCCCGAGCGTGCGCAGCTTGCGCCCGATTCGATCGGCGCCCCACTCCTCCAGCAGCCGTTTGTCCTCGGCGAACTGGCGTGCGAACCGCTCGTCGTCGAGGTAGCCCTGCTCCAGCAGGCTCGCGAGCGCCTCCTCGATCGAGGCGGGCTCGACCCGCTTGCCCTCCAGGTAGCGCCGCATCTCGAGCACCGTGCGCTCACGCCGGTTGAGATAGCGGAACGCGAGGTCGAGCGCGTGCTGGAGCCGCAGCTCCGGATCCAGCGCGCGTTCGCTCGTCGTCAGCCCGAGGGAGTCGTCCATCGGAGCGGCCAGGGAATGCTCTACGCCGCCGCGACCTCGACGACGCTCTCGTCGTGCTCGATCGGCGCGACGAGGTCCCGGTCGACGCCGAGCGCCTCGTAGATCTTCGCCTCGATCTCGACCGCCATCTCCGGATGCTCCTTGAGGAACGTTCTGGCGTTGTTGCGCCCCTGGCCGAGCCGCTCGTCTCTGTAGGAGAAGAACGAGCCCGACTTCGTGACGATGTTGTGCTCGATCCCGTAGTCGATCAGGCAGCCCTCGGTCGAGATCCCCTGCCCGAACTCGATGTCGAACTCGGCCTGTCTGAACGGCGGCGCGACCTTGTTCTTGACGACCTTGACGCGGACGCGGTTGCCGACCGCCTCAGTGCCGTCTCTGAGCGTCTCGATGCGGCGGATGTCGAGCCGCTGCGAGGCGTAGAACTTCAGCGCGCGGCCACCCGGCTGCGTCTCCGGCGAGCCGAACATGACGCCGACTCTCTCGCGGATCTGGTTCGTGAAGAGACAGAGCGTCTGCGTGCGGTTGAGGTTCGCGGTCAGCTTGCGCATCGCCTGCGACATCATCCGCGCCTGGACGCCGACCGTCTGGTCGCCCATCTGGCCCTCGAGCTCTGCCCTCGGCGTGAGCGCGGCCACCGAATCGAGCGCGACCATGTCGACGGCGCCGGAGCGCACCAGAATGTCGGCCACCTCGAGCGCCTGCTCGCCGTAGTCCGGCTGCGAGACC
>JAATFK010000230.1 GCA_015655225.1 Solirubrobacterales bacterium
CCGGACGTGCTCGTGCTGGCGCCCCTCGCGCTGGAGGCGCGCGCGGTGCGCGCGGGCGCTCCCTGGGCGCGCGTCGAGCGGATCGGGATGGGACCGAAGCGGGCGCAGCGGGCGGCCGACGCGTCGAGCACCGCGCGCGGCGGCGCGATCGTGATCGCCGGCTTCTGCGGCGCGCTGGACCCGACGCTGGAGCCGGGCGACGTGGTGCTCGCGAGCGAGCTGCGCGGCCCGACCGGGACGACCCGCTGCCCCGACCCGAGCATCCTCGCCGGCGTGCTGCGGCGCGGCGGGTTGAGCGTGCGCGTCGGCCCGATCGCCTCCAGCCAGCGGCTCGTCGTGCGCGACCGCCGCCGGGCGCTGCACGCGACCGGCGCGCTCGCGGTCGACATGGAGTCGGCCTGGATCGCGCCGACCGCGCGCACCGACACGCTCGTGACACTGCGGATCGTCCTCGACACCACCGAGCGCGAGCTGCACCACCCGCTGCGCACCGTCTCCGGCGCGGCGCGCGCCTACCGCGCCCTGCGGCGCGCCTGCGAGCTGGCGGAGGGCTGGGCGAGCGCGCTCGCCGAGCGCGAGGTCGTGCTGGCGGCGCCGCGCGCGTCGTGCGCCGGCGTCGTGCGCGCCGTGCAGATCGTCGAGGAGGCGCTCGAGGAGCACGAGCCGCCCGTCTACGTGCGCAAGCAGATCGTCCACAACGCCCACGTCGTCGCCGACCTCGAACGGCGCGGCGCGATCTTCGTGGACGAGCTGAGCGAGGTGCCGGACGGCGCGCCCGTCGTCTTCTCCGCCCACGGCGTCTCGCCCGCCGTCCGCGCCGAGGCGGACGCGCGCGCGCTCGACGTGGTCGACGCGACCTGTCCGCTCGTCGCGAAGGTGCACGGCGAGGTCAGACGGTTCGCCGCCGCCGGGCTCGACGTCGTCCTGATCGGCCACGAGGAGCACGAGGAGGTTGAGGGGACGATCGGCGAGGCGCCCGACCTGATCCAGGTGGTCGCGAGCGCCGACGAGCTCGACCAGCTCCAGATCGCCGACCCCGAGCGCGTCGCCTACGTGACGCAGACGACGCTCGCCGTCGACGAGACGACGGTCGTGGTCGACGCCCTGCGCGAGCGCTACCCGGCGCTGCGCGGCCCCGCCTCCGACGACATCTGCTTCGCGACCCAGAACCGGCAGGACGCCGTCCGGGCGCTCGCCGAGGATTGCGACGTGATCCTCGTCGTCGGGTCGCAGAACTCGTCCAACTCGCGTCGCCTGGTCGAGGTCGCCCAGCGCGCCGGTCGCCCCGCGCTGCTGATCGAGGACGCCGGCGAGATCCCGCCCGAGCTGCTGCTCGGCGCCCGCCGCGTCGGCCTCACCGCGGGCGCCTCGGCGCCCGAGTCGCTCGTGCAGGAGGTCGTCTCCGCGCTCGACGGACTCGGCGGTGCGACTACAGTCGAGCGCGAAGTCGCGCGCGAGGACATCTTCTTCAAGCTCCCTGGAAAGCAGCGCCGTCGGAGGTAACGAATGCCCGTCCCTATTCGTCAAAGCTTGCGCATCGGCGCCTATCTCGGGAAGCAGAAGCTCGCCCGTCGCGAGAAGTTCCCGCTGATCGTCGAGCTGGAGCCGTTGTTCCAATGCAATCTCGCGTGCGTCGGCTGCGGCAAGATCCAGCAGCCCGAGCACGTGCTGAAGATGCGCATGCCGGTCGAGCAGGCGGTCGCCGCCGTCGAGGAGTGCGGCGCGCCGATGGTCTCGATCGCCGGCGGTGAGCCGCTGATCCACCCGGAGATCGAGAAGATCGTCGCCGAGCTGGTGAAGCGCAAGAGATACGTCTACCTCTGCACGAACGCGCTCCTGCTGGAGAAGAGACTGCACCTGTTCGAGCCGAGCGAGTACTTCGCGTTCACCGTCCACATCGACGGGCTGAGAGAGCGCCACGACCACTCGGTCGACCGCGCGGGCGTGTTCGACAAGGCGGTCAAGGCGATCAGAGCCGCGCAGGCGGCGGGGTTCCGCGTCACTACCAACACTACGGTCTTCACGCAGGACTCGCCCGAGTCGGTCCGCGACGTGCTCGACTTCCTCAACGACGAGCTGGGGATCTCCGACATGATGATCTCGCCGGCGTACGCGTACGAGAGAGCGCCCGACCAGGACCACTTCCTCGGCGTCGAGCAGACGCGCAAGCTGTTCCGCGAGGCGTTCGCGGACGGCCGCCGCAAGCACTGGCGGCTGAACCACAGCCCGCTGTTCCTCGACTTCCTCGAGGGCAGAACCGACTACGAGTGCACCCCGTGGGGGATCCCGAGCTACTCGCTGCACGGCTGGCAGCGGCCCTGCTACCTGATGGCCGACGGCTAC
>JAATFK010000488.1 GCA_015655225.1 Solirubrobacterales bacterium
ATCCCGGACCGATCGGCCTCACCGGCCCGGCGGGCGCGGACGCGGTCTCCGACTACGCCGAGTTCTACGCGCTGATGCCGACCGACAACGCGGCGACGGTCGCGCCCGGGACCAACGTCGACTTCCCGCAGGACGGACCCAGCAGCGGGATGATCGACCGCACCGGCCCGTCCACGTTCATGCTGCCGGACATCGGCACCTACCGCGTGTCGTCCAACGTCTCGATCACCGAGGCGGGGCAGCTCGTCCTCACCCTCAACGGCGTCGAGCTCGCGTACACGGTGACCGGACGGGCCACCGGGACCTCGCCGATCGCCGGCGAGGCGCTCGTCCAGACGACCACGGTGAACTCGGTCCTGAGCGTCCAGAATCCGGCCGGCGAGTCCACCGGCCTCACGATCACGCCCCTTGCCGGCGGCGTCGAACCCGTCGCCGCGACGCTCACGATCGAGCAGCTGCGATAGGAGGGGCTGTTACGCTCGATCGGCTGCTTGTCAGAGTCATCCCCTTGCCTACTCGCGTTGTCGAGTCAGGACCGGACCATGTCGTACCCCAGCAGCTCCCCGGACGCCGACCCGCTCGCGGCGTCCGCCGCCTCGGAGGAGTCGGCTCAAGCGCGGATCGAGGCTGACGAGATCGTCACGGCGGCTGATCAGAGTCGCCGTGACGCGGCCGACCAGATCCTCTCGGACGCCGACCACACGCGCACCGGCGCCGACCGGACCGCCTCCGACGCCGACGAGGCCGCCCACGAGGCCGACCTGGAGGCGGCCGGCGGCGACCAGGACGCGTCCGCACGCGACCTCGCCGCCAGCGGCCGCGACCACGCCCACGGGGACGCGGTCGCGGACGACGAGCCCGCCGCGCTGCGGCGACACAGCGACGAGGCCGAGCGCGAGGCCGCCGCGCTCGCGCGCACACGGATGGCGACCCAGCGAGACGAGACAGCCCGGCTCGACGACGTCCGCGCGATCGCCCGAGACCACGCGACCGACGCCCGCGACCGCGCCGCCGAGCGCGAGGAGGCGACCCTCGACTACGGCGCGATGCCCGACGCGACGATGCTGCTGATGCGCGCCGCGACCGCCCGCCTGCGCACGCAGGCGGCGTCGGACCGCTCCCTCGCGGCGGCCGATCGCGCGAGCGCGGCGGACGATCGCGCGCAGGCGCGCGAGGATCGCGGCATCGCCACGCACGAGCGCGCCTACGCGGCTGCCGATCGTGCGATGGCAGCTGGCGACCGGGCGAGGGCCGCTGAGGACCGCACGCGTGCGGCGGAGGCTCGCCTCCGCGCCGGCGACGACCGCACGCGGGCGGCGGACGACCGCGAGCAGGCGCGCCGCGATCTGCACGACGCCTACCTCGATGACCTCACCGGCGTCTACACGCGCGGCTTCGGCCTGCTGAAGCCGCAGCAGGAGGTCGAGCGGGCGCACCAGTCCGGCTCGTCGTTCGTGCTCGCGTTCGTCGACGTCGACGGCCTCAAGCAGATCAACGACCACCGCGGACACGCCGGCGGCGACGAGGTCCTGCGGACGGTCGGCGCCGAGCTGAAGCGCCACCTGCGCGCCGACGATCCGATCGTGCGGATCGGCTGCGACGAGTTCCTCTGCGCCTTCACCGACACGGCGCTCGACGCGGCCGGTGCGCGCATGAAGACGATCACGACGCACCTCATCGACGGCCAGGAAGAGGCGTCGATCAGCAGCGGGCTCGCCCAGCTGCGCCCGAGCGAGCAGCTCGAGCACCTGATCGCGCGCGGCGACGCCGAGCTGTATCGGATCAAGCACCGGCAATGAGAGCGATCGCCCCCCAGCCGCTCGCGCTCACGCTCGACGACGTCCTGCGCCTGCGCCTCGTGCACTCGGTCTTCCAGCCGATCGTCGACCTCGAGACGGGGACGCTGTTCGGCTTCGAGGCGCTCGCGCGCGGACCGGCCGGCACCGCGCTGGAGAGTCCCGACCAGCTGTTCACGGCCGCTCGCGCGCAGGGCCGCCTGGCGGAGCTGGACGAGGCGTGCCAGAGCGCCGCCGTCGAGGGCGCCTGCGCGCAGGGCATCCGCGCGCCGCTGACGCTGTTCGTCAACGCCGAGCCCGACATCATCGGCTTCGGGCCGCTGCCGCCGATCGGCCGGGAGATGCGCGGCGTCGTCGAGCTGACCGAGCGGACGCTCACGAGCCACCTCCCGGAGCTGCTGCCGGCCGTCCAGCGCGCCCGCGCGCACGGCTGGGGGATCGCGCTCGACGACGTCGGCGCCGACACCCGCTCGCTGGCGCTGATGCCCGTGCTGCGCCCGGACGTGATCAAGCTCGACCTGCGGCTCGGTCAGGAGCAGCCGACGCCCGAGATCGCGGCGATCGCCGGCG
>JAATFK010000533.1 GCA_015655225.1 Solirubrobacterales bacterium
CCGCGTCGGACCGGTCAACCTCGAGCACGCCTGGCTCACGCTCGAGCTCGCCCGCCTCGACCGAGCGAAGGCGCGCGCCCGCACCGAGGGCACGGGGATGGCGGCGATCGGCGCCGACTACGAGCGCGTCCGGAGAGAGCTGCGCCAGCTCGGCGAGCGCCTCCAGGCCGGCGAGGGATGACCCGCGCCGCCCGGATCGCTACTATCCCGAGGCGCGTTCCTCGGTAGCTCAATTGGCAGAGCATTCGGCTGTTAACCGAAGGGTTGTTGGTTCGAGTCCAACCCGAGGAGTCGAGAGAAACCCTGCAAATGCGGGGTTTTTCGCATTTTGGATGGTCGATGGTGAACCAGTCTCAGCGAGGAGCGCGGTGCCGGTCTTCAGATCCAAGGACCCAGACGCGACCGCGGCGGCCCGGCGGGCCAAGGCGGACGAGCAGACAGCGCGGGCGATCGAGAAGGCGAAGCGGACCTTCCTCGCGAGCCCGGCCGGACAGGCGCGGATCGCGAAGGAAGCAGGTCAGCGGTACTACCAAATCGAGATGCCCGTCCTCGAGACCACGCGCACGATCACATCGCTCCTCTTCGGGGACGTCGAGACGAGAGACCGTCGCGGAACGGGCCAGGGAGCGCTGCTCACTGTGATCGAGGACGAGGGCTGGGAGCTGGTCCAGTCCGGATTCGTCTTCCACGAGACGGGCCAGATCAGCCGCGACAAGTTCCTCTCCTCCGGTCAGGCGATCAGAACGACCGGTCACACATTCGGCGTCTATCTCTTCAGAGCGACTGACGCGCGACCTCGGACGGACGAGCCGTGGGTCGACGCGGTGACGGGCGTGAGGCCGACGGCGCTGCCGGAGGCTCCTCGCGAGCTCGGGACCGGGTCTGGTGCGAGGGCGGGAGCGTGGAGACAGTCGTCGTGATCGGCGCGGCGCCGCGCGGCGCCGCCTGAAGGGCTCTCAGACGACGTGCCGCCCCGGCGCCGGTCTCTCCGGCTGCGGGCCGCGTTCCTGGGCGGCGTTGTACAGGTGGGCGGCGAACGCGCCTGCCGCGACGACCAGGACGAGGAACAGGAACGGCGTCAGGAAGACGCCGAGGCAGAAGCCGATGAGGGTCAGGCACAGGGCCAGGACGAGGAGCATGTCCCCGACTGTAGCCGTCCGGCGGCCCGGCTGGGTGGCCGCCGATCCGCCGCGCGTCGAACTAGAATCGGTGTGATGGTACGTGTGATCTACCGCCAAGAGGACGACGTCTGGGTCGCCAGCTCCCCGCAGGTCCCGGACTGGTCGGTGACGGCGGAGTCGTTCGCCGACGCCCAGAAGCTCGCGGTCGACAGCGTCCGCTTCGCGCTCGACAGCGGCGACGTCGAGGTCGAGCACTACGTCGCCCCCGACGAGAACGACTGACTGACGCCCCGCCGTAGCCCGGCCGCGAGCGGTCAGCCGGCGCTGCGCTGACGCGTGGCGTCGAGATGCCGCGTGAGCGCCACGTCGGCCGCCTCGCCGTCGCCCTCGCGCAGCGCCGCGAAGATCTCCTCGTGCTCGGCGACGAGCGTCTCGGGTCGCCGCTCGTCGGCCGCGATCATGCTCGCCGTCACCCGCTGCTGACGGTCCCGCAGCCGGTCGTAGAGGTCGAGCAGGATCCGGTTGCCGGCCGCCGCGACCCACAGCCGGTGGAACTCGCGGTCGGCCGTCACGAACGCGGCGAAGTCGCCCGCCGCGAGCAGCTCGCGCTGTCGCGCCAGCTCCCGCTCCAGCGCCGTGACCAGTCCGGCCGCCGGCGGCAGCGCCGCCGCGAGGCAGTGGCGCTCCAGCAGCAGTCGCGTCTCGAACAGCTCCGCGACCTCACGCGCGGAGACCGGCGTGACGAGCGCGCCGCGCTTCGGATAGAGCGTCAGCAGGCGCTCGGACTGGAGCTGCAGCAGCGCCTCGCGCACGGGCGTGCGGCTGATTCCCAGCTCCTGCGCGATCGTGCCCTCGCTCAGCAGCTCGCCGTCCTCGTAGGCGCCCGCGAGCAGCCGCTCCTTCACGTGGTCGTAGGCGCGTCTGGCGGCCGGTGGGGTGTCGGTGGTCGATGTCATGGCGTCGTGCATCATGATATATGTACACCTTAGATGCAAGCTGTCGCTCAGAGCGCTGCCGCCGCACCGCCGACGCCACCGACGCCCGCCGTCGAGCGCGCGACCGTGCGCGGCTGGTGGGTCTGGGCCGTTGGCGGCTCGTTCTACTTCGTCGCCGTCTTCCACCGCATGGCGCTCGGCGTCGCGGGCCTGACGGCCGAGCACCATCTCCACGTCGACAAGGGCGCGCTGGCGAGCTTCACCGCCGTCCAGTTCCTCGTCTACCTCGGGATGCAGATCCCCGCCGGCCTCGCTGCCGACCGCATCGGCCCCCGCCGCACGCTCGCCGCCGGCCTCGCCTTCATGGCGGTCGGCGAGACGCTCTTCTCGCTCGCCCACGGCCTCGGCCTGGGGCTGCTCGGACGCGCGCTCGTGGGCGTGGGCGACGCGCTCGTCTTCCTCAACATCCTGCGCCTGACCCATGCCTGGTTCCCGCCCGAGATGGGCGCGCTGCTGGCGACGCTGACGGGGATGGTCGGCGCCCTCGGCCAGCTGATCGGGACGGTCCCGCTGCAGTGGTCGCTCGACCACCTCGGCTGGACCGCGACGTTCGCCGGCAGCGGCGCGATCACGGCCGCCCTGATCGCCGTCTCGCTGACCGCGATCCGCGACCGCCCGCCCGGCGCGCCGAGCGCGGCCCACGCCGCCCACCAGCACGCGCCCGTCCTGACGACGATCCGCGACGCCTGGCGGCGCCCCGGCACCCAGCACGGCTTCTGGATCCACCTCGGACTGTTCGCGCCCTTCCAGGTGATCGGCGCGCTCTGGGGCGTCCCCTTCCTGGTGCAGGGCGAAGGCCTCTCGAAGTCGACGGCGGCGACCTACCTGCTGCTGCTCGTCGTCGCGTTCGCGGCGGCGGGGCCGGTCGTCGGCTGGCTCGCCGGCCACCGCGTGCGGCGCCAGAACCGCGTCGTCCTCGTGCTCGCGACGATCCTCCTCGTCACCTGGGCGGTGATCCTGCTGTGGCCCGGCGGCCACGTCCCCCACCCGCTGCTGCTCGCCGGCTTCGTGCTCTGCGGCGCGACCGCGCCCGCCGGGATGGTGGCGTTCGACGTGGGCCGCCGCGAGAACCCGGCCCACGCGGCCGGCAGCGCGACCGCGCTCGTCAACTGCGGCGGCTTCCTCGGCGCGGTCGTCTGCCTCGAGCTGACCGGCCTGCTGCTCGGCTCCGGCGACGCGAGCGGCGCCCGCTTCCAGCACGCGCTCCTGCCGATGCTGATCCTCTCAGCCCTGGCCCTGACCCAGAGCGCCCGCCTCGCGCGTCACCGCAACCGCGTGGCGGACACGGACGAGCGTCGAGTTTCGGTCGCTGAGCGACCAGAAGTCGACGCTCCTCTCGTTCGCTCCTCCGTGTAGAGGCGATCCGCGAAGACGCCGGCGGGTGGTGGCGCAACCGTTGGACCACCCGCGCCAGCCGCTCCGGCATCGCCTCCGGCGGTGGCAGGGGCGAGCCGTAGAGCCCCAGAGCCAGTTGGGCCGCCGCCGCCGAGCCGCGCAGCCGCGATGTGGATCACCTGCGGGTGCGGCTGCTCGACGTAGTCGACCCCGGCCCGGTCGAGCGCCCAGGGCGCCTTCTCGCAGAAGTGGCTGATCGGGATCGTGACGAGGCGCGCACCCATCGCGGTGCGAGCCTCGCAGGTTCGCCGGGTTGTGGAGTCAGTCCTCCGCGAGGCGCTCGGCGACCGCCGCCTGCGCTGCCGCGACGCGCGCTATCGGCACGCGGAACGGCGAGCAGGAGACGTAGTCGAGCCCCGAGTGGTGGAAGAAGTCGATCGAGTCGGGGTCGCCGCCGTGCTCGCCGCAGACGCCGAGCTTCAGCTTCGGCTTCGTTCTGCGCCCGAGCCACGCGGCCATCCGCACCATCTGGCCGACGCCGGGCGTGTCGATCGTCTCGAACGGCGAGCGGTCGATGATCTTGCGATCGAGGTAGACGCCCATGAACTTGCTCTCCACGTCGTCGCGCGAGAAGCCGAGCGCCGTCTGCGTGAGGTCGTTCGTCCCGAAGGAGAAGAAGTCGGCGTGCTCGGCGATGTTGTCGGCCTGGAAGCAGGCGCGCGGCAGCTCGATCATCGTCCCGACGAGGTAGTCCTCGCCGACCGCGAGCCCACGCTCGGAGGCCACGTCGAGCACGAGTCTGCGCATCACCTCCAGCTCCGTCTCGTAGTCGACGAGCGGGATCATCACCTCCAGCAGCGGCGCCGTCCCGGTCCGCTCCCGCACCGCGAGCTGCGCGTCGAACATCGCGACCGCCTGCATCTCGTAGATCTCGGGATAGAGGATCCCCAGCCGGCAGCCGCGCGTGCCGAGCATCGGATTGACCTCCTCCAGCGCCTTCACGCGCACGAGCGTGCGTCTCAGCTCGGCCAGCTTCGGCCCGTCGCCGACGCCACCGGCGGCCGCGTCGTCGGCGAGCGCCTGCTCCAGCTCCTGCTCGACCTCGAAGCGCTGCGGCAGGAACTCGTGCAGCGGCGGGTCGAGGAAGCGGATCGTCACGGGCTGCCCGGTCATCGCCTCGAACAGCCCCTCGAAGTCGTGCTGCTGGAGCGGCAGCAGCTCGGCGAGCGCGGCGCGCCGCTCCTCCTCGTCGTCCGCGAGGATCATCGCCCGCATCTTCGGCTGCCGATCGGCCGCCATGAACATGTGCTCGGTGCGACAGAGGCCGATCCCCTCGGCGCCGAACTCGCGGGCGCGCTGGGCGTCGGCCGGCGTGTCGGCGTTCGCGCGCACGCCGAGGCGGCGCAGCTCGTCACACCAGGTCAGGACGGTCCCGAACGCGTCGCTCCACTCGGCCTCGACGAGCGGCACGTCGTCGATCGTGATCAGCCCGGTCGAGCCGTCGATCGCGATCAGGTCGCCGGCCGCGATCCGCGTGTGGCCGACGTGCATCTCCCCCGCCTCGACGTCGATCTCCAGCGCGGAGGCGCCGCAGACGCACGGCCGCCCCATCCCGCGCGCGACGAGCGCCGCGTGGGAGGCCTTCCCGCCCTCGCTCGACGGTTGATGATACTACCTGGCTGAATACTTATGCCGGCATTAACCTCTCGCCCCAAAAACGCAGAACCGGTTTTGTTTTCCAGGATTACGCGCTGTTCCCTAATATGACCGTATTGCAACACCTGGAATACGCAACCACAGATAAAGAA